>CAZAAM010000052.1:7156-11479 GCA_964483055.1 uncultured Victivallales bacterium | reverse complement strand
CGAGTCGTTCGAACCGCATGCGAAACGCAGGTTCGAAGCTCGTCGGGGGAAACATTGCAAAAAGGAAAGGAGGAGAAGACCATGGCTGCCATTGCAGAGGTTCATGCGCGTCAGATTTTAGATTCACGGGGAAATCCGACCATCGAAACGGAAGTCCGTCTGGATGACGGAGCGAAAGGAATCGCATCCGTGCCGTCGGGCGCGTCGACCGGAAAAAGCGAAGCTCTGGAGCTTCGCGATCGGGAGAAGACGGCGTTTGGCGGACTCGGCGTTTTGCATGCGATCCGAAACGTGGAGGAGAAGATTGCGCCTGCGATCCGAGGCCTCGATGCGGCGCAGCAGGGGGTGATCGATCGCATCATGATCGACTTGGACGGGACGAAGAACAAACGGAAGCTGGGGGCGAATGCGATTCTTTCCGTCTCGCTTGCGACGGCGAAGGCGGCGTCCGCATCGCTTGGCGTTCCTCTTTATCGCGCGCTCGGCGGCATGCGGGCGAATCTGCTTCCCGTGCCCATGATGAACATTTTGAACGGGGGAAGGCATTCGGACGCGCCGATCGAATTTCAAGAGTTCATGATCTGTCCGTTCGGAGCGGCGACATTTTCGGAGGCGTTGCGGATGGGTGCGGAAATCTTTCATGCCCTCAAGGCGGAACTGGCGCGTCGCGGGCTTTCCTCGGCGGTCGGCGACGAGGGCGGCTTCGCCCCGCAGCTGTCCTCCGCGGAGGCGGCGATCGAGCTGATTCTCGAAGCGGTGGAGCAGGCGGGCGGACGGCCTGGTCTTTCCCGCAGAAACGCAGACGTCTTTCTGGCTCTGGACTGCGCCGCATCGGAATTCTATCTGCCGGAAAAGCGTCTCTACCGTTACGCGAAGGGAGGTCGGAAGCGCGAATTCGATTCCGCCGAACAGATTGAATACCTCTCCGGACTTTGCGCGGCCTATCCGATCGGATCCATCGAGGATGGCTTGGCGGAACAGGACTGGGACGGCTGGGCTTCGCTGACGGAAACGCTTGGCGGGCGCATCTGTTTGGTCGGAGACGATCTCCTGACGACGAATCCTGCGCTTTTGAAGAAGGCGATCGCGCAAAAAGCGGCAAACGCGATTCTCATCAAGCCGAATCAGATCGGCACGCTCAGCGAAACCCTGGACGTGATCGAATTGGGACAGTCCGCCGGCTGGCGCTGCATTGTCAGCCATCGTTCCGGCGAGACGGAGGACGCGCTGATCGCCGATCTCGCGGTCGGCATGAGGACGGGATGGATTAAAGCGGGCGCTCCGTCGCGCGGAGAACGTCTTGCGAAGTACAACCGGCTTCTTCGCATCGAAGAGGAACTTGGTTCTTCCGCCGCATTCGGCGCATGATCTTGCTTGCGGTCCGCTTCCAAAGACGGCGCGGGTTCGGAGCGCGTCGCTCGTTTGCGAACATCGCGTTTCCGCAAGGCGGACTTTCGCATTTTCCACGCGCTTGACGAGCCATCCGCATTGCTTGCTTGCGGACATTCCGAATGCGTCGCCGCGACACGGAGCAGGGGGGACGATCTTATCTTCTGTTCAGCGATCGGATCGGGGAACGAGTTTTGTTTTTCTGCTCATTGGGCGTGAAACGCGTCCTCCGAGGAGGATGGGAGGCAGCTTCTTCCTCGTTTTCCGGGAAACGAACGAACTTTGAAAGAATTCTGCGCCATCCGAGAAGCCTGCTTCATCTGCATAGGTTCGATCTCATTGCTTCCGGAGTGCGTGAACCATGTTCCTCCTTTCGAAAAAGAGCATGGATGTGCAAGTCGAAGTCCGTTCCCTTGAACGCAAAACCCGGCATCAAAGCGATAATGACTCGTTTTTTTGTTCATTTTTATTCATTTTTGTTTGTTTTTTATAAAAAAATGAAAGTTTTTATGCGTTTTTATCGAATTTTGGCTTGCATTTTGCGGAGGACGAAGATATCTTATTGTTGCAAAGGAAGAATCCAAACGCATTGAAAACACATCCATATAAGGAGGAAAATCCATGCCTGACAAGAACGAAGTCCCTCCGGCGCAGCCGACGACTGCGCAGGCGCAACCGACGCAGCAGGATTTGGAGAGCGTGCTCTTTCAGAGCGGCGGGATCACGATGGAGGACATCAAGGAGCACATCGGCGGTCCGATCGTCTCCGTTGCTCTGCATGCGGTGATCCTGCTGCTCATGGCGACCGTGTTCGCGACTGAGCCGCCTCCTCCGCCGATGGCGGAAATCACGGTTCAGGCTCAGGATGCGGAAGTCGTGAAGCCGCCCGAAGACGAAATGGAGGAGCTGGAAGAGCTTCCCGAACCGATGGAGATTACGGACATGGTCGTGACGGATCTTCAGCCGATGCGCTCTGCGCCGAATCGAGCGATGTCGACGGACGTGGTTGCGCTGACTGAAAACGTGGCGACGACCGCGACGCCGTTGGACGTGGATATCACGGCATTGACGGTGACGGACAGCAATTCCGCGCTGAAGATGAGCGGATTGACCGCGTTCGGACGAGCTGGAACAGGAAGCGGGAAAGGCCGCGGAGGCGGCATGGACGCGCTTGCTCGTGCGACGATGCTGCAGGGCGTGTTCTATGATCTGAAGCAGACGCCGCAGAAAAAGTCGACGGACTTGGACTGCATGCGTCTCGGCGGCGATGTTCCGTGGAATGCAAACCCGCAATTGAGCAATCTTTTCCGTTATTACTGCGATGTCATAGGCGGTTTTGCCGACAGCAACTGGTCGCGCGTCATGCGAAACGGAAACATCACGTATCCTTACTTTCAGGGCAAGTATTTCTCTCCGTCGATTCGTCTGATGAACTCCTGCATATACGTCCCGACGATCAACGCTTCGGAGGCGCCGAAGGCCTTCCATTGCGAGGACGATGTGAAGCCGAGCACATGGATCGCAGTCTACGGCGGACGCGTGGTCGCCCCGGAAACCGGCAAGTTCCGCTTCGTCGGCGGCGCGGACGACGTGCTGATGGTGCGCTTCAACGGCGAATTGGTGCTGGACTACGGCTATGTGATTCCATCCTTGCGCGTCGTCAATCCGAGCAACGAACTGAAGCGCGCAATCACGACGCATGACTATACGGGCGTCGATCCGGAAGTGGTCAAGCGCATGAAGGCGAGTCCGCTCTTCAAAGAGAAGCTGGAGATTCGCACGCCGGAAGGAAACTGGCTGCATGGCTTGTGCGCGGGAAAGACGTTTTCCGTTGAGAAGGGAAAGGTTTACGACATCGACATCCTGATTTCCGAAGTGCCGGGCGGCCATTTTCAGGCGTCGCTCTTCATCGAAAAGGTTGATCCGCATGTCGAATATGAAAAGGATCGGAACGGCTGCCCGATTCTTCCTCTCTTTTGGACGAGCAAGGCGATTCCGAAGCGCGATACGACGATCGGCGGCGCGATGCCCTTCGACCGCAACGGTCCGGTGTGGCGCGTCCGCGCCGCGCGCTCGACCGCCAAGAAGACTTCCGACGACGACATTTCCCTCTGACGGGAAGACGTTGCGCGACGAGAGCGGGGGTTCGCCCCCGCTTTTTTTGTCGTCGTTTTTTGTCGTCGTTTCGGATGTTCGTTTTCCGTTTCTCCGCATGCGATTGCCGGCGGGAGGAGCGACTGCATTTGATGTTGTTGCAATGCGTTTGTCCGCATCGGGATTCGAGGCGATGAACGAGCGTCGGACGCGCGTTTTGCGATGGAAGGACGACCATGGATCTCGACAACTTCATTTTCGTTTGCGTCATTGAGAGAACATTCGTCTTAAATCCCTTTATGCAAACGCATTGAACGATTCGTTCCGACGATGGATGCAACCGGAGTCGACCATTTGCGAAACACGAACAAGATGCAGTCGCTTTTTGCGTCGATTCCTCTTGCATTTTGCTGTGCTTGCATATATAATCCCCTTGCAATCGTTCAAGAAAGAGGAGATCGTCCATGCCGCAGAAGGAACATGCCCGATTCGTTTGTCTGGGAACCCTTCGACTGCAGACCGAGGAGCGTTCGCGCGCCGGGAAGAGCGCGATGGAGATTCCTTTGCAGTCGACGGGCTTTTCTCTGAAAAAGGCATTGGAGCTTTGGACTTCTCACGACATGTTCGCGACGACGCGTCAGGAAGGCGCGATTTGGCGAAACGGCCGCGCTCTTTCCCTTTCCGCCGCGCGCATCGAAAAGGACGGACTTTTCGCCGTTCTGCTGTTCGACGCGACGGATCCGAACGGAGCGGACGTCGCCTATCGGAATCCCAGGACAAAAACGATGCGCGTGAATCGGAAGGAGCCCGACGAGGGCGTCGATTATTCGGCGCATATGG
>CAZAAM010000052.1:0-7146 GCA_964483055.1 uncultured Victivallales bacterium | reverse complement strand
ATATGGTGGTGCGTCTGGATTCCAAGGACGGCATTTACGAGGCGGCTCTGGAGGAAGCGCCCTTTTTGGCATCAGGAGCGGTCAACAGCATTCTTCATATGGTTGCGAATACGATCTGCCGTCGGAAGAGCGAAGACCTGCGAAGACCTTCTCCGACGGGCGAGCCTGACGAAACGGGCGCGATTCGAGCAGAGCCGTTTCGGTTTCGTCTTGTCTTTCATCCGACTCCAAGCGGGAGACTCCTCGATGCGATTCGAGAGAAGAACGCCCTTTTGTCATTGGAAATGGTGAACGATGCGCCTGCGAACGACGAGTCCGCCCCGCTTGAAATCCGCCGGACATCCTATGCGCTGAAACGCCCCGCTTCCGGTTTTTCGGAATGCCTGCGGCGCGGTTTCGAGGATCTCTCGGCCTTTGCACGGAGTCTTGGATGCGGACATGTGAAAGCGCGCTTCCGCGTCAACGGCAATCGCACGCGCACGATCTGGCTTGCGGTCGGAACCGACAGCGAGGACGACGAATGGAACAAGTCATTCGTGGAGATGAAAGAGATCGAAGGCCTTAAGAACCGTCTTCCGACTGGAACAGATGCAATTTGCGACGAACTTGCGGATAAGATGAAAGGATTGCTTTCATGAGCGCTCTTCCGCGCCGTTTGGCGAGTCCCTGGATTTATCTTTTCATTCGAGATCGCTCCGTCCAGCAATGGAAGCTGAACTGGCTTCTTCCCGTCGCTTTCGCCGCGATGGTCTGCGCCCTTGTCAGCATCTTCGACGGTTGCGGCGGAACTCTTGCAATCGCCCTGTTGAAATGTCTTGCGGCCGGCAATCCGCAACTCTTTTTCTTCCCCGGCTTCTTCCTGACCGCTCTTGCAGCCGTCGCGGTCTTCGAGAAAAAATCGCTGGACATGCCGATGCCGGGCGGCGCTATGACGGTTTCGATCCGCGGAACAGACGGAATCGAACGGGAACGCATTTTGACGCGGCGACTTTTCCTTTCGCTTGCGCTTTCCTTTCTGACCGCGCATAGTTTTCTGTTCTGTCTCGGCCTGCATCTGATGTCCTGCTTCGGTTCCGCCGTCATGCGCGCGCTTGCGAATGCTGCTCCTTCGCTTGCATTCCTCGCGCCGACGATCGTCTTGTTCGTCGTCCTGACGGCGTTCGCGCAGATTTGTCTGAACATGCAGCTCTGTCTTTATTATCTTGGCGAGCGACTGCCGTCGCATTGCGATCCCGAACCTGATTCGCTGCTTGATGCGAAGCGCGATCGTTCCTGAACGGAAATCGGCGGAATGTTCGTTCCCCGTTGTTGCGCCTTGGCGCGGCAGTCCGTTTCGACGGAACAGGCCATGTCATTGGGCGAACAAGGAGTCCGCGCGCGGAAGAACGTTATGAAGGTGAAAAGAACGCAAGCTGCGGTTTTGCGAAAACGGGAAGAAACGCAAGCCGAAGGCCGAACGTTCGCTCTGATTGAATTCCAGTCGCGGCATCCATGCCATCGTTTCAAGTCCGCGGAGCGGACGCCTTCGCTCCGTCGAGCTTCGCTTGAAAATCCTCTAATGAAAGCGGCGACGCGACTTTTGAGAAAAATTTATGAACAAAGTCGATTCGCCTTTTTCTGTTTGTTCAAACGCAGGCAATTGCGATGAAAACTGCGATTCCATTCCGTTTTCGCTTAAGTCGTTTCAGATCCATGGCTCATCGGGAGTCTTGCCGGCATGGACGACGATTCCCCGGTATGGAATGCGGCGATTCGCAACGGAAAGACGGGCGGGGACGGTTTCCCCGACGGGCATTGTCAGGAAGCGCAAGAAGGCGTCGCCGGATCATCCGTCGATTGCAGCGGAGCGGGCGCGATCTTTCATCGTCGGCGATGAATTCTTTCGGCGGCGCTCCGCCGAATTTTTCCCATGGCGCCTCTTGAAAAGAGCGGACAATCGTTGTATAATGTAGTCAAACAGATAGAAGCGCGTCGCTCCCGGAAAGATTTCGGACGTACGTGCATCGTTCAGTTCAACCAATAACGCGGGAGGTCAATATGTATCGCAACAGCTTGGACATTCACAATGTTATGGAATTGCGCGTCAGGTCGCTCGTCTATTTTGGATGCGGAGCGATCCGGAAAATGGAGGACATCGCCGCCGAGCTTGAACGCCGTGGAATTCATAATATTTTGGTTGTGACGGGACACGGCGCCTATAAGAAGACCGGAGCATGGGATTATGTCGTGCCCGCTCTCTCCGCGCACAAGATCGATTACGTTCTGTATGACAAGGTGACCCCGAATCCGACGACATGTCAGATCGACGAAGCGGTCGCGCTTGGAAAGACGATCGACGCGAAGGCGGTGCTTTGCATCGGCGGAGGAAGCCCGATCGACGCCGGGAAGTCGGCCGCGATCCTGCTCGCGAATCCGTCGTACAATGCGGAAGATCTTTATTGCTATAAAGTCACGCCGGAAACGGCCGTTCCCATCATTGCGATCAATTTGACGCATGGAACCGGAACGGAAGTCGACCGATTCGCCGTTGCGACAGTTCTGAAAAACGAATACAAGCCGGTGATCGCCTATGACTTCATCTATCCGACATGGTCCATCGACGATCCGGCTCTGATGACCGGCCTTTCCGAGAAGCAGACGCGCTTCGTCAGCATCGACGCGGTCAACCATTGCGTCGAAGCGGCGACGAGCCTTGCGGCAAGTCCGTATTCCGTTTCGCTTGCGCGAGAGGCGATCGCGCTGGTTGCGCAGTACCTTCCGGAAGCGCTGAAGAATCCAGCCGATCTGACGGCGCGCTATTATCTGCTTTACGCCTCCTTGCTCGCCGGCGTCGCTTTTGACAACGGCATGCTTCACTATACGCATGCATTGGAGCATCCGCTGAGCGCGGTCAAGCCGGATCTGACGCATGGACTCGGACTCTCCATGCTCTTGCCTGCCGTCGTCAAGCATATTTGGCCGGATCGCGCCATCGTCCTTTCAGACATTCTTGCCCCGCTGGTTCCCGGTCTTAAGGGCGAACCCGACGAGGTCGAGAAAGCGGCAATGGGCGTCGAATGCTGGCTGAAGAGCGTCGGCGCGCCGCAGAAGCTTTCCGATGAAGGCTTTTCCGAAGCCGATCTCGACAAGCTGACCGATCTTGCATTCAACACGCCGTCTCTTGGACTCCTGCTTTCGCTGACGCCGAACAAGGCGGATCGCGACGCCGTGCGAACCATTTACGCGGATTCGCTTTCGCCTCTTTCGAAATAAGCGATATTGAACGCTGGGTTGAAGCTCAGGAATGCGGACGGCTGTCCGCATTCCTTTTTTTCATCGTCGCGGGAATGGGAAAAAAAAGGACGTTCGAAAGAACGTCCCGACATGTTCGAAAGAATGGTGTTCGCGGGGAGACTCGAACTCTCGACCTCATCCGTGTGAAGGATGCGTTCTAACCAACTGAACTACGCGAACAATCGATTTCGCTTACTATACTCCGCAATTTGCAAAAAGTCAAGCGCGGAAATCGTCATCCTGAAACTTTCTTCCCGGTTGCGCGCTTTAAGAAAACAAGTCTTTCGGCGCTGCAGGGCGCGGCGTTCGGCGCTTTCGTTGTCAAGCCGCCGCTCGTCGAGGCGGCAATTCCCTGTCAAAGTTCCTTCGTTGCTGCTCAATCATGTTTTTATTTCGTGCAGCCGGAATGCGCGAGATCAAGGAGCTTCCGGCTTGAAATGCAGGCGCGGTCCACGTATAGTATCTCCGCCATCGCCGTTGTCAGGCATTTCAACTTGAAGCTCTGCAACGCATCAGGCGGTCTTGCTGCCGACGTTCCTGTCGTCAGGCGGCGCGTGACTTGAAAAGCAAAGGAGAGCAAGACATGACAAGCAAGTTCCAAGTGACCGGAATGCATTGCGCCGCCTGCCAGGCGCGCGTGAAGAAGACATTGGAGGCGCTGCCGTGCGTGACGTCTGCGGAAGTGAATCTGATCACGGGCCTTGCAACGGTGGAGCATACGGACGAGGAAGGCGCGAAGGAACGAATCATGGAGGCGGTCGTCGAGCAGGGATACGGCATCGAACCGCGGGACGGGACGGATGATGCGCCGCGCATGCCGCCGGATGAAAGCAAGGAGCTTCTGGTCCGATTCTCTCTTTCCCTTCTTCTTTTGATTCCGCTGATGTACTTTTCCATGCTTGCGCCGGCGGCGCGCGGCTTTTCCACGATTTGGGACGCGGTCTTCCAGCTTATTCTGATCATCCCCGTCCTATATCTGAATCGCCGTTGTTTCATCAACGGATTCAAGCGTCTTCTGCGGTTTTCGCCCGACATGGATTCTCTGATTGCGCTCGGTTCGGGCGCGAGCGTCCTGTACAGTCTTGTGATGTTCGGCGAAATGCTGTATGGGACGATCTTCGGAGTGGATTCGATGCGAATGGAAGGCATGGCGCATCTGTATTTCGAGACGGCAGGCATGATTTTAGTCCTTGTCACGTTCGGGAAGTTTCTGGAGGCGCGCGCGAAACGGCGCACGACGGACGCCGTGTCACGCCTGATTCGGCTTGCGCCGTCGACAGCTCTCGTCGTCCGCGAGGGAGTGGAGAGAGAGATTCCTGTTTCGGAAATCAGAAAAGGCGACGAGATCATCGTGCGGCCTGGCGGATCGGTCCCGGCGGACGGCGTGGTGACGGAGGGCGTCGGCACGCTGGATCAGTCCTCGCTGACGGGAGAAAGCGTGCCTGTCGTGAAGTCGCCGGGCGATTCCGTGACATGCGGAACGATCAACCTCACGGGCGCGTTTCATTTTCGTGCGGAGCGGGTCGGCAAGGACACGTCCCTTGCGCGAATCGTCGAGCTCGTGGAAAATGCATCGAATTCCTCTGCGCCGGTTTCACGCTTTGCGGACAGGGTCAGCGCGGTATTCGTGCCGGTCGTGCTCGGTCTTGCGCTGCTTGCCGCGATCGTTTGGCTTTACGTCGGCGAGAGCGTCTACTTCGCATTGACGACGGCGATTGCCGTGCTCGTCATCAGCTGCCCTTGCGCGCTCGGGCTGGCGACGCCGGTCGCCATCATGGTCGGCACAGGCGTCGGAACACGATACGGAATCCTTTTCAAGAATGCTTCGGCTCTGGAGATGCTGCACAAGGTGCGGACGATCGTTTTGGACAAGACCGGAACCGTGACGAAGGGCGATCACCAGCTATGCGCGGTTTGGGTTCCGCAGGGCGGCATAGACCGAAACGCCATGCTCGAAATCGCGTTTGCCTTGGAACTTCGTTCGGAGCATCCGTTCGGCAAGGCTCTGATCCGTTATGCGCGCGATCGCCGGATTTCCGCGCCGGAATGCAAGGATTTTCGTGCCGTCCCGGGACGCGGCGTGACGGGCGTCGTCGACGGCGAGCCGTACCTCTGCGGCAATTTGGCGATGATGCGGGAGGCGAGCGTGCTGATCGATTCCGAGTCGGAAGCGGCTGCAGCCGATATGAGCCGCGATGGACACAGCCTGCTGTATCTTGCGGATGAGCGCACGAAAACCCTGCTCGGCATTACTGCGTTCAGCGACATCGTCAAACCGACCAGCCGCGATGCGGTTTCCGCTCTCCGAGGGATGGGCGTTTCCGTCATCCTCCTTTCGGGCGATACGAAGGCGGCTTCGGACGCGGTTGCAAAAGAGATCGGAATCGACATGGTCGCAGCGGGCGTGCTTCCCGACGAGAAGGATTCCTACATCCGCGAACTGAAAAGCCAGGGATTGGTCGCCATGTGCGGCGATGGCGTGAACGACGCAGCCGCGCTTGCACGTGCGGACGTCGGCATCGCGATCGGAAACGGCACGGATATCGCTCTGGAAACGGCGGACGTCGTTCTCCTTCGGAACGATCCGCGCGACATCGCGACGGCATTGAAGCTGAGCGCCGCCGTCCTGCGGAACATCAAGCTGAATCTTTTCTGGGCGTTCTTCTACAATGTCTGCGGCATTCCGATCGCGGCGGGCGCGTTGTATCTTCCGCTTGGATGGCAGATGAATCCTGCGCTAGGCACGGCAGCCATGGCTCTGAGCTCTCTCTTCGTCGTGACGAACGCCTTGCGTCTGCGCCGCTTCAAGGTCTGAACGCATTCGAACGAATCGCCCGCGAAGGTCTTCGATTCAATTCTTGCGGACGAAAAGACCGGAAAGGGGAACTCCTTCCAATTCCAGCAGGCGCCGCTTGATTTCGATTCCGCCCGCATAGCCGGTCAGGGCTCCGTTCGCGCCGACGACGCGATGGCACGGAACGACGATGGAGATCGGATTGCGCCCCGCTGCATAACCGATGGCGCGCGCGCATGCGCGGCTTGCCGTCCCGCAGGAGACAGCCATGTTCGCCAGTTCGCCGTAGGAGACGACTTCGCCATAGGGGATGTCTCTCAGAAGAAGCCAGACGCCCAGCTGAAACGCAGTTCCGGCAGGGGCGAGCGGCAATGCGTCGATGGGAGGCCGTTTCCCGGAAAAGTAGTTTTTCAACCATTTTCGGAGCGCGGAGAAGACAGGAAGTTCATCTGCGCCGTTTCCCGATTTTGCGGAGAGGGGGCAGGGGAAATGCTTTTGTCCTTCGATCCAAAGTCCGACGAGGCTCGTTCCATCGCTGAGAGCGATGAGCGTTCCGACGGGGGAGGGAATCATCGTCGAAAATCGCATAGGGAAAATCGGGGACGTCGGATTCGGGTTCGCCATGGCGGAAGAAACGCTTCCTTGTCATTGCACGATATGAACGGGGAGGGGCGGAAAGCCGTTGAACGCGCACGAACTGTAGCTGGATGTGTATGCGCCTGCCGTGAGCCAATAGACGCGGTCGCCCGGCTTGATGTTTGCGGGCAGGGGATTGCGAAAATTCTCGTACATGATGTCCTGGCTGTCGCATGTGGGACCGGCGATAATGAAGTCTTCGCAGGGTTCGCCGAGAACCTCGCAGTAAAGGGGATACTTGATTGATTCGTCCCACGTTTCGATCAGACCGTTGAACTTTCCTGCGTCCAAATAGAGCCACTTGTCGACGCCGACGGAGGATTTCCGGCTGATAAGGACGACTTCCGTGACGAGAATGCCGGATTCCGCGACGAGAGAGCGTCCAGGCTCCAAAATGATTTCCGGGACGTCCTCGCCGAAGTCCTCTCGCAGATAACGACGGA
>CAZAAM010000051.1:0-11560 GCA_964483055.1 uncultured Victivallales bacterium | reverse complement strand
GCGAATGGCGGTCGGTGCAAGAACGACGCCGAAGGAAGCGATCGTCTAAGTGAGAAAAGAAAAAGAGTATCACGATCTTGCATTGACAAAAAGCGCGAAATCGCTTAAAGACGAAATTTTTCAAAAAAATGCGAATTCAAGTATTTTTCCATTTGTATTCTCATTTTTCTGCACTACAGTAAGCTATATATAACTCTGCAAGTTCTGGTAAAGCCAGACTGCCGGCTCCTTCCTGCGGGAAGTCCGCCGTGACTCGGTTCCATACCGAGTCCTTTTTTTTGACTGCCTTCATGTCATGAGAAAATGTCGAGACGCAGAAGAATCTCTCCGAAAAAGCCGTTTTTCTTCCTTCATTTTCTCGAACAGGCACGCGGTCGAAGCCGTCCGCCCCTCCTGATCTCAAAAAAACTCCGTGTTCTCCTCGCTTATCGAAGCGGAGCAGCATCGAACAAAAAGAAAGCCCCGCCCTCCCTGGAGTGAGAAGGCGGGGCGAAAATGCGACGCGCGCAACGGTCACTTCACGGCGTTGCCGGAAATGTTCAGAGAACGCGTGTAGATAATGAATCCGGTTTCGCTGTACTGCGAGGCAATATTGAGAACCTTGGTCGCTCCGAGCTTCTTCGATTCCGCTGTGAGAACCGGAAGAAGGGCTTCAACCGTCACGTTGTCCGTGAGGAGATCTACGGACTTCCCCGGCTTGTCCACGGAGCCGACGAGCAGCGGGATGCTGAAGAGATAGAAGCCGTAGTTCTGAACATCGATATGCGCGAGCGTAGTTCCACTGTTGGCGATCTTCTGGCCGCTGAGATTATTGTCCTTGACGACTTCAACGCTGGCGCATGCGCTGAAGAGGACGGCCGCGGCGAGAACGGTGACAAAAAGCATCATCTTTTTCATAAGAGCATTCTTCCTGCAAGTTAGCGTTATTTCACAGAGTTTCCGGAGACCGTCGCCGTCTTCCAGTAGAAGAGGTACGGGAACGGAATCGGAATGTTCGTGCTGCTCGTCATGGAGACGAGATCGATCGTCCTGGTTCCGCCCAAGTCGCCGCTCTTCTTCGTGACCATCTTCGTCACAGCCGCAACGTTGCAGGAATCCTCGTTCCACTTGATGGAGCCCGGCTGCTCCGCAGATCCCGTGAAAAGGGGAATCCAAAGGAAGTAAAGTCCGCTGCTATAACCGCTGACATGCGCGACGGACTTTCCGGAATTCGTGATGCTCTGACCGTTGAAGGTCTTTTCTCCGGCGGTCTGCACGGTAGAGCATGCGGCGAACAGAATCGCCGCTCCGGTCAAAGCAATCAGGAGCGAAAGCTTTTTCTTCATTTCTCTTTTTCCTTTCCTTGACAATTGAAGAAGTTTTTTCATCCCGGCTGTTCCGGAACGCAGAAAAAAACTTCTTTTCCGTTAATATATCTGATATTGATGAAAATGAAATACCGAAAATGCGTTTTCTTCCCTTTTTTCGCGCATTTCATGAATTGCAAATCAAGGCGGCGAAAGCTTTGCATGCATGGCTTCATAGAAAAAATCGCTATTTCATCCAATGCGCTTGACCAGGCTTGAACAAAATCCGTAAAAAGCGCCGAATGCGAGGAGCGAAACGCAATGAGACGACAGCTTTGAAAGGCGCTTTTCTACGAACGCGACGAAGAGCGGACGCTTTGATGCCGTGCTCGATCTTCGGCGGATCGCATCCTTCTCTGGACGAAATGGCGAAGAGCGAAAACGAATCCTTCTCCACACGGAGATCAGTCGTATCGAAAAGCGACCGCATCGGCATGAACGCGCACTGGGCAGCCATAGACGAAATGAAGATTCGCTTCCGTCATGACTGCGTCCGGCGTTCCGTCGGCGAACAAGACGCCCTCGTGCAAAAGAAGAACGCGCGCCGCCTTCGCCCGGGCAAGCGATGCGTCGTGCGTCACGATCACGACGGTACGATCGAGTTCGGACAAGACGCGCATCAAAGCCGCGATGTGCGCGGGGTCGAGAGAACTCGTCGGCTCGTCCATCAAAAGCCAGCGCGACTCCTGCGCCAGAGCGGCGGCGATGAACACTCGCTGGAGCTCTCCGCCCGACAGTCGCGAACACGGAACATCGGCGAAACGAAACACGTCCATGCGTTCCATCGCTTCGTGAACCGCGCGCAGATCGCGAGTCGAAGCCGGGCTCCACGGCGATAAAAACGCATTTCGTCCGGTCAGGACGCACTCGAACGCCGTGCAGTCCAAGGCCGGACCGGAGGCTTGCGGCACGACAGCAATCGCCGCCGCGCGTTCGCGTCCGGACATGCGGCGCGGATCCCGTCCCCCCAATTGAACCGCCCCCGCCGTCGGACGCAAAAAGCCGGACAGAAGCTTGAGGAGAGTCGATTTCCCAACTCCGTTGCGACCAAGCACGAACGTCGGTCCCGCGCCCTCGGGAAGCGTCAGGGTCGCATCGTGGAGGATCGGACGCGCCCCATAAGAAAAGGAAACGCGCGCAAGCTCAAAATCCATGATGCGACCTCCCTCGATTAAGAATCCAGAGAAACGCCGGTCCTCCGATCAGCGCAGTCGCCACGCCGATTGGAATTTCGACGTTCGGAACAGCGACGCGCGACGCCGTATCGCAGACCTGCAGGAAAATTCCGCCTGCGACGACGTGCAGCAAGACCGTTCTTCGGTGATTGGAACCGGCAAGACGTCGCACGGCATGGGGCACGACTAGTCCGCAAAAGCCGATGATTCCGGCGACGGAAACGCTCGTCGCGGCGAGAAGCGATGCAAGCGCGGCGAACAACGGAACGGCAAGACGCGGATTTTCACCGAGATTCCAAGCGCGTTCCGTTCCGAATGAGAATGCATTCAAAGCGCCGGCGAAACGCTGAGTCAGCAGGGTCGAGACAAGCAGCAGACATGCGGAAAGAAGCAGCGCGGACGGATTCGCGCATTGCAAATCGCCAAGCAGCCACCAGAAAATTCCGGCGAGCTCGTCGCTCCTCGCCTGAGAGATCAGAAACGTCAGCACGCCGGAGCAGACCGTTCCCATGATCACGCCGGTCAGCAGAATTCGTTCCGGTCCGCGGCCGCCGGCCGAGACGGCAAGAACCAGCGCAAGAATTCCTGCGCCGCCCAAAAGCGCGCACAGTGGCGTCGCATGCGCCGACAAGGCGTATAAACCCGTCGTGAACGCGAGAACCGCGCCGATCGCCGAACCGCCGGATACGCCAAGAATATAGGGATCCGCAAGCGGATTCCGCAGAACCGCTTGAAGAATCGCGCCGGAAAGAGCCAGCGAGCCCCCGACGATGAACGCGGCAGCCATCCGCGCGAATCTCAGTTCTGCAATCAAGTTCGGTCCGTCTGCGGACAGCCACTCCTGCGGCGGAAGAAATCCGGATCCTAAGCAGACTCCGGCCAGCGTCGTAAGGCATGCCAGGACAAGAAACGAAAGCAGAGTCTTCATGGAAGGGCCTCCAGTCGAGCGCGCAGATCGCGGACGGCATCCGGCAGACGCGGTCCCGGACGAAGCGCAGGATCGTCATAGCGCAGGAGCAGGACGCGTCCCGTCCTAACCGCACGCAGGCGGCTCCAGAAACGATCGTTCTTCCAGTCGCGCGGCGCGGCGCTCCAAATCAGGATGTCGGGATCGTTGCGCACGATCCAGTCGCGGGAGCATTTGAAGTACTCCGCGTCAGCGTTCTCTGCGGCGTTTTCCGCGCCGCAAAGCCGCAGAACCTCGTCAGGAAGCGAACGGGGACCTGCGACGATCGTCGGCGATTCCCAAATCGTCCAAAGAATGCGCTTCTTCGATGGCGGGAGAGCGGCGAACTCCTTCCGAAACGCTTCGAATCGCTCCTCCTCGCGGCGAGCGGCGTCCGGTTCGTTCAGAATCGCTCCGAGCGTGCGAATCCATGTCAGACAGTCATCGAGCGAGCGGCACTGGCGGACCGTCGTCTGGATTCCAGCCCGCTCGAAAACGCGTCGAACGCCCGGGTCGATCAGGTCGTTCGTCACAACATGCGTGGGTCTGAGCCGAAGAATCGCTTCGACGTTCGGGCGGGCGAAATCTCCGCATGCAGGAACGGAAGCGACGATGGAGGCAGGACGGTCGCACGCGCTGGATCGCCCGACAAGACGATCGGATCCGCCAAGCGTGCAGACGAACTCCGTCAAGCCAGGAGACAAGGAGACGATGCGGACCGGGCGCTCCTTCGCGGAAAGAGCCGTGCGACAGCAGAACAGGACGCAAACAAGCGCGAACGCAAAGCGGAATGAAATTCTCCGGTTCGTCATCTTGCGTCTCCTCCGTCGGGCTCGTATTTCGGGTCGTAGGCGGAATCGTCGTCGGAAAGCGCGCCGAACTCCTCCTCGAAGAGACGATGAATCCGCTTCGTGTTCGCGGCGTGTCCGTCGACGTAGCAGACGTTTGCGGAAAGCAGGTGACGGAAATGAACCGCGCCCATGGTGAACAGCGAATGGGACGGAGGACGCAGCATGCTGGCGGGCACCTGCTCTCCGGAATAGACATATCCGCAATCGGCGATCAGGGCGATTCGAGAAGGCGTCAGGACTTGCGTCATCTTATATTGCGGAAGACCGCGTCCATTGTCGCTCAAACTGGAATTATAGCCGTAGCCTCCGTATTTGCCGACATACCCCGAATTTTCATCGACCTTGGGGCATCGAAACACCTCGGAACGATTGGAGTCCAGCTCGTTTCCAAGGGCGTCCGCCAGAATTCCAAGTTTGATTCGGCTTCCCGATACATAGTCCCAGTTCTTCTTCCCGTTGTCCGTATAGAGCGGACAGAACCAATCGTCGTAGGCGGCGACATACTGATGATGAAGAACGCCGAGCTGCCGGGCGTTCGAAAGGCAGCTCATGCTCCTCGCGCGCTCCTTGGAAGTCGCCAAAGACGGCGCCAGAAGCGCGGCCAGAATGCCGATGATCGCAATGACGACTAGAAGCTCGATCAAAGTGAAGCGGATGGGACGAAACTCTTGTTTCATGTCGTGACGGGTCCTTGCTGTGTTGCGCGCACATAAGGAAGGCGCAAACCTTCCCCGATTGACTTCCATGCAGGGATCCGGCTTCGCCGCAAGGGGCGTCACGGTTGCGCGACAGTTCCCGATTCTCACGGGATTCACCTGTTTTCGCATCGCTGCGGACGATGCGTCATGGAAATCGCGGACGCATTAATTTAGCACAAGAAGCAGGAAATGCAACATTGAAATCTTGACAATCCTCATAGATTGCAGTATAGTATCGGTTCATATTTTTTCATTCTATGGAGTCTTTTGCAATGAAAACAACGGAAAATCAACAGCCGAACGCCCAAATCAAGGGAGCCTTTCTTGTCACGCAATGTCTCGAACGGGCCGGCGTCGAGGTTGTTTTCGCCTACCCCGGCGGTCAAAGCATCGAACTTCATCAGGCGCTTGCGACATCCAAGAAGATTCGTGTGATTCTTCCCCGTCATGAACAGGGCGGCGCTTTCGCCGCGGACGGATACGCTCGCGCCAGCGGAAAAACCGGAGTATGCATGGCGACCAGCGGTCCGGGCGCGACGAATCTCATCACGGGAATCGCCGACGCTTACATGGACTCCATTCCCGTCGTATTCATCACTGGTCAGGTTCCGACCTCGCTTATTGGAAAGAACGCATTCCAAGAGACGGACATCATCGGCGTCACGCGTCCGATCGTCAAGCACAGCTTTCTCGTAATGGACGCGGCGGAACTGCCCGCCATCTTCGACGAAGCGTTTCGTCTTGCGAACTCCGGACGCCCCGGCCCGATCATTGTCGACATCCCGAAGAACGTCCAGCAGCAGCTCGTCGTTCCGACGTGGCCGGAGAACTTCGCCACGCTCGACTATCAGCCGGAATATTGCGACGTCTCCGACAGCGACGTTCAGGAGATTCGCGCCCTCCTGACAAGGTCTCGCCGTCCCTGCATCTACGCCGGCGGAGGCGTCATCGCAAGCAATGCGTCCGACGAGCTTGTTCAATTCGCCCGCAGCTGGAATCTCCCGGTCGCAACGACCTTGATGGGTCGCGGCTCCTTCCCTGAGGACGATCCTCTTTCGCTCCGTTGGCCCGGCATGCACGGCACATGGTACGCGAACTATGCCGTCAACGAATGCGATCTTCTGTTCGCGATCGGCGCGCGCTTCGACGACCGCGTCACCGGAGGAAATCCCACGTTTGCAAAGGACGCGTACATCATTCATGTCGATGTCGATCTTTCGGAGATCAACAAGAACCGCCGCGTGAACAAGGCGATCATCGCCGACGCCCGCGCGCTTCTGCGCAAGCTCAATGAAAATCCGATTCGCCTCGAACGCCCGGAATGGTTCGCCCAAATCGAACAGTGGAAGAAGGAGCATCCGCTCACATATCGCAGAAATGGTCGCCTCCAGCCCCAGCTCGTCATTGAGACGATCGCACGTCTCGCCGGACCGGAAGCGATCTATTCGCCCGGCGTGGGCCAGCATCAGATGTGGACCGGGCAATACGCCACGCCCGTCAAGCCGCGTCGCTTCCTGACGTCGGGCGGATTGGGCTCCATGGGCTTCGGACTTCCCGCCGCCATGGGCGCGCAGGTGGCATGTCCGGACAAGACCGTCATCAACATCGACGGCGACGGCTCTTTCCAGATGAACATTCAGGAGCTGGGAACTCTTGTCTATGAAGAGCTTCCGGTCAAGATGGTCATCCTTGACAACCAGCATCTCGGCATGGTCGCCCAGTGGGAGGACCTCTTCTACGGATCGCGCCGCGGCAATACGCTGCTCGGCACGAAGAATGATCTCAAGCCTTATCCGAATTTCGTCAAGATCGCAGAAGGATACGACATCCCCGGCCGCATGATTTCCAGTCCGGACGAACTGGAAGACGCCGTTCGGGAGATGCTCGCCTCAAAGGGCCCGTATCTGCTTGACTGCCTGACCGGCTATACTGAGCACGTCCTGCCTATGATTCCTCCGGGCAAGACCTATCGCGACATCATCGAATTCGAATCATGAGATGAAGCCGCATCCGCGGAACTACGACGAATCGACGACGCGCGGGCTGCTGCTGCATGTCTGCTGCGGACCCTGCGCGGCTGGCTGTCTGGAGCCTCTTCTTGAAACCGGACGGCCCGTCGTCCTTTACTTCTCCAACTCCAACATTGCGACGAAGGATGAGTTCGATCGACGTCTCGACTCCGTCCGGATTCTTGCGGAACGATTTCAACTTCCTCTTGAGGTTGACGAGCGGGATCATGCGGCTTGGCTCCAACGCGTCGCCGGATTGGAGCGCGAACCTGAACGCGGTCGCCGCTGCGCAGTCTGTTTCCGCTGGCAGCTGGAACGCGCGGCGGAAAAGGCGGCTTCCCTCGGATTCGCGTTCACGACGACGTTGACGCTGAGTCCGCACAAGGATTCCGCTCTGATTCATTCCATCGGTTCGCAATGGACGGACTTCGAGCCCTGGAATTTCAAGAAAGGCGGCGGATGGGAGCGTTCGCTCCGCGTTTCCGCCGAAGCGGGTCTCTATCGTCAAAACTTTTGCGGCTGTGAATTTTCCATTCGGCCGACGCTCGATTTGAAGGCATCCTTCTCCCCCGTCGTCTGACACGCCTTCATCGTTTCTCTGAACGATGGAAATCCGCGAATGCGGCAAGGACGCTCCGAACAAGCCGAACGAAAGACAAGGCGCATCCTTCTTTTTCAGCAACCGCGATTGATGCGGAGCATCAGGCTCCGGAACCGTCTTGAGGCTCCTTTTTCTCCGGTCTTCCTTCGCCCTTTCGTCGAATGAGCGCGATTTCGCGCCATTTTCCTTGCCGATATCTCCAGATGACCAGCAGCATTTCCGTCAGAGAAACGACGATGAAATAGGACCAGACCCAATGCACCGGCAGCTTCAGCCACAACGCAAGAAGCGCGAATCCGGGAATGCCCACGCACCATGCGGAGAACAGGTTGATCGCAAAGAGCGCAGTCGTGTCGCCCGCAGAACGAAGCAGCGAACCGAAGATGTAGCGTCCGCTGTCGGCGATCATCCAAACGCCCATGATGGCGAGAATGCGCCACGCCTCCCGGGACACGATGGAAAAGGACGTTTCGCCTCGCGGCGCATTCGGAGCGAACAGAGCGATCACTTCCTGCGAAAACAGCAGGTACGCGATCAGAGCGAGCGTAGTATAAAGCAGACCGGAAAACCATGCTCGCTTCGTGATCCGCACCGCGGCGTCCTGCTCCCTCCGACCAAGAGATTGTCCGGAAAGGATCATATTGGATCCCGCAAGAGAAACGACTGGGAGGAAGCTGATTGCGCCGATGGAAAGCGCGATGGACGTCGCTGCGAGAGCGACTTCGCCCAGACTCCCGACTAAAAGGATGATCGCGGTGAAGCGCAGACTGTTGCTCAATCGCTGGAAGCCGGAGGGTCCGCCGATCAGGAAGATCTTCCGAAACACGTCCGCATCGAATTTCAACCGCTTCCGCGTCGGGAACTCTCTTTGACTCTCTCCGAAGAGCGCGAGCAGAACTGCGGATGCAAGCGCCGCGGTCTGCGAAAAGCTCGTAGCCAGTCCCGCGCCGAGAATGCCCATCCGGGGAAATCCCCAATGTCCGAAGATCAGCAGCCAATCCAAAAGAATGTTCAAAAACGCCGCCCCTACGTTGATCAGGGAAACCGGGAGCGTCTTTCCGCGTCCGGAATAAAACGCGAAGAACGGAATGCTGAGGCAAAGCGCCAGCTGTCCTGGAATCAGCGTGAAAAAGTACTGCCGGGCGTGATGGAACGTCTCCCCTTTCAAAGAAAGTCCGAGCAGAAAGCTTCCCGCAAACGGCATGAACGCCGCCATTACGATGCAACAGAGGATTGCGCCCGCAACGGCTGTCCACAGCACATCGGCGCATTTCTCCTTGCGCCCGGCTCCAAAGAACTGCGCCGTCAGCGGATTCGAAAAGCCGATCGTCGCCACGAAAAAAACGGCGAGCGAAATGACCAGGTGTCCTGCGGGCAGAGCAGCCGCCATTTCCCCCGTCGAGCTGTTCGACAGAAACTTGCGGTCGCAAAACTGCATGATGACCGAGCTCGCCGACTGAAGAAGAAGAGGATACGCCACCAGTAAAATGTCGCGAAAGCCTCCGAAACAGCTCCATTCCTTGTGCGCTCGCTCTCGAAAAGTCATCGGTCCGTCACTCCAATCCGCATGCTTCGAGCAGATCGCTTTGCCCGAGAAGCGATTCCGTTTTGCCAGCGGCAAAGATTCGCCCTTGCTTCAGAAGAACGCACTCCGGACAAACGCGCTTCGCAAATGCAAGGTCGTGCGTCGCGATGAGTTTGAATGCGTCCATGCCGTTCAGAATCTCCGCCAGTTCGCGGCAAGCGCGCGGATCGAGCATCGACATCGGCTCGTCCAGCAGAATCGCTTCGGGATTCATGGCAAGAACCCCTGCCAAGGCGACGCGGCGCTTTTCTCCTCCGGAAAGGCGCGTCACATCCCGGTCCGCAATGCCCGTCGCGCCAAGACGCTTCAACGCGGAATCCACGCGCGCGGCGACCTCCTCCGGCGGCAAATGCAGATTCACCGGACCGAACGCGACGTCTTCGCGCACCGTCTGTGAAAACAGTTGGTCGTCCGAATTCTGAAAGATCATGCCGACCTTGCGGCGAATGGCAGTCAGGTTGCTCTTCTTCACCTCCAGTCCATCGACGATGATCGTTCCCGAAGCAAGGGGAAGAAGCCCTAGGGCGGCTTCCAGAAGCGTGGACTTGCCGGCGCCGTTCGCGCCAAGCACGGCAACGGATCGCGTTTCCGAAGAGTCGAACGTCAGAGACACATCGTCCAGAGCTCGGACGCCGCCTGGACGAACAACGGTGACATTGCAAAATTCCAGCCTCATAAGATGACTCGCAAAACGAAGAGGATTCCGATGGACGCGGCGGTTCCAAGCCACTCCGCCCAACTGCTCCCGGAAGTCGACGGCAAAGGATTCCCGGCATGGAACAGGCGGCATTGCATCGCGCGCCATACGGCGTTCGACCGTTCGACCGACCGCAGGAAAAGACGCCCGACAAGCGGTCCCCAGTCGCGAAGCGGGACAAGGCGGCATTCCGGATTTCGCAGGAAATAGGCGTTCGAAACGTTGCGCGCTTCCTCCATGACCAAAGCCAAATAGCGGAACAAAAGCTGCAATTGGAGAATCAGCAGGCAGGGAACATGCAGACGATGCAACGCCCCGGCGATTTCGTTGAACGGCGTCGTCGCAGTCAGAAGAAGAACCATCCCGACCGTCGCGCACGTCTTAAGGATCAACACAAGCAATGAGACGACTCCGCCCGGAGCAAAAATTCCAGGCAGAAGTTCGATCCGGGCGTGATCGAAAAAGCAGTTCGCAATCCCGGCGCAAAGAACGAAGGGCAGCGCGGCAAGCACGCGACGTCCAAGCGGCGCAAGAGGAACGCGTCCGATCAATGCAAGAAGCAACGGAACGAATGCAAACAGGACGCATCCAAGCGCGTCATAGCGCGGAAATGAAATCGCCAGCGCCAAAAAAGCGATGCAGAAGGTCGTCTTCGGCACGGGGGCGATGCGCCGCAACGCGGCGCGTTTCGCGCAATATCCGCTTTGAAGCGCGGGAATGGCTTTTTCCAGTCCGGTCGTCACGGATTCGCCCTCTTCTCCTTTCGCCGCGCGCGAATCAGAAGAGCCGCGCCGACTAAAGCGATTGCGCAAGCCAGAGATCCGACAACTCCGGACAAGGCCGTGCCGAATATGCCTTCGCCGGAGGGAAACGCATAATCAGGCAGGACGGCGAAAAACTCGGAAATGCGGGCGATGAACGAGTGCAACGCTCCGGAGGACTCCAATTCCGCCGTGCCGGCGACGCGCTCCATCGACCATTCCAGGCCGTCCGGCTTGCCGGAAGCGAGCAAGGACAGTCCGCCTCCAACGAACAGTGCGGCAAGACCGAGCGTCCAGCAGAGGGTTCCGAGCGAGAGCTTCGGATCTTCCAAACGCAGTCTTTCCGCATCCGGAAGATTCCGACGCACGAACAAAAGAACAGCCGCCGTCGCGAGACCTTCTCCCAAACCGATCGCAAAATGAATAGGAAGCATCGCGGCGGCGAAGGCGGCGAAGGGGAGCTCCGTAACTCCGGAAAGAAGGGTTTCCAATGTGACGGCGAAAGCGCCAAGTTCCAACGAGACGAGACACGCAGCGACGCTTGCGACGAAAACGCGCGCCTTGCTCGTCGAATCGCCTGCGATCGGACGAAAGACGCAAGGATAGGCAAGGAAGCAGCCGAAAAAGCCCATGTTGAACAAATTGCATCCCCATGCGAGCAGGCCGCCGTCCGCGAAGAACAACGCCTGTATCAACAGAACGCCCGCCATTGCGACGAACGCGGGCGCGGGGCCGAGCAACGCGGCGAGAAGGACTGCTCCGCCAATGTGACCGCTCGATCCTGTTCCGGGGATGGCGAAATTGATCATTTGAGCGGCAAAGACGAAAGCTCCGGCCACGCCCATGAGCGGAATGCGCGCATTGTCGAAATCCTTGCGGATCCTTGCAGTG
>CAZAAM010000050.1:0-11595 GCA_964483055.1 uncultured Victivallales bacterium | reverse complement strand
AGCCGGCTTGAAATTTCCGCTTGCCAGATCGTCGGTGAGGAACGCCTGATAGCCTATGCCTTTGCTGAAGTAGTCGAGCAGAAGGCACCAGCGGCCGGAACCGTCGTTGAGCTTGTAGCATTGCGGTCCTTCATAGCCGCGAACCTGGCCGGATGGAAACGCGTCGACCGGCGTCCAATCGCCTTCCAGAGAGTCGGAACGTTCCATGATGATGGACTTGACGGTTTCATCCTTGGAGAAGCGGTAGTAGACGCCGTTTTCCTCGACGATGTCGGTATCGATGATGTGATTCGGCTTCTCGATGTAGAGCTTGGCCGGGGTGAAGGTTTTGAAATCCTTGGTGCGCGAGGAGAAGATCCGCTGCTTGCGAATGCCGTCGATCGTGCCCATGGACGCCCAGAAGACGAAGAAGTCCTTGCTCTTGGGATCCCAGACCGCTTCCGGAGCCCACGTGCATCCGGACTCGTCCGTGGCGACGCGGACAAGCCGCGGACCCTTCCAATTGGTCATGTTGTCGGTTTCCCAGACGACAAGCGACTTGCTGCCGCGCGTCTGCGCCTTTCCCCAGTCGCTTCGTGCAATGCAAAGGTCGGTCGCAATCATATAGACGCGTCCGGTTTTCGGATTTCGGACGAGGAAGGGATCGCGGACGCCCTGTTCTCCGACCGTGCTTTCCAGAACAGGCGCGCCGTTGTTCAGAGACTCCCAGTGAAGGCCGTCGCGGCTGACGGCAAAATAGATCTGCTCTGCGCCAAGTCCTCCGTTTTTAAAATGGGCGAAGAGATACCCGTAAGGTTTTTCAGCTGCGGCTGCGATTGTTGCCGCGAAGGCGGCGCAAAAGAGGATCGTTTTTCTGAGAAATTTCATGACTGTTGACTCCTTGTTAAAAAAGTGAAAGGTGTTTGCATTTTCAATATCAGGGCGTCGGCTCCGTTTCGCTGCGCTCGGCAGCGGCTTCCGTCGTCTGAGGCGTTTCTTCGATGATGGCGACTGCGAAAGGCGCAAGCGCGAGTTCTCCCGAGACATCCTGGCCGGATAGGATGTCCTTCCCGGACGGCAGGCCGGAGACGGACGTTTCCGCATCGTTGTGATTGAGAACGAAGAACAGGACGCGTCCTGTCCCGTCTGCGCGCCGGCAGACTTCGATTCCGTTCGGAAGATCCGGGAAGAATGGAATTTCGAGTTCGGACATAATGTGTTCGAAAAGTCTCTTCCAGTCGTCCGGGCGGAGCTGCGTTCCAAGATGCCAAACGCTGCCTTTTCCGAATTTGGAACGGACGAGGGCCGGCGTTCCGTCGAAGACGCCGCCCGCATGGCGCGCCAGAACTTCCGTTCCGTCTTTCGGTACGAGCGCTTCGCGGATGCGGGTCGCTTTCATCGCGCCAAAGCCGGAGCGTACGTCCGTCTCTCTGCCGCGAGGGATGATGTCGTATTCATCGATTTCCTTCAGACCGGCGAGATTTCGGAACATCCCCGGGAGCGGCTCCATGCGGCAGACGTTGTTGAGGGTCTTGACGCCGGTTCCGGCCGTCAGCAACAGATTTCCGCCGTTTTGAACGTAGCGCTCCAGACGGCTGACCAAGTCGGGATCGGTCAGATAGAGAGGGGGACATGCGATCAGACGGAAGCCGTCGAAGTTTTTCGAATGCGAGCCGACGGCGCCGAAGTTCGCGCCGGACATGACAAGAGCGCGCGCCATTTCGCAGGCGATCGTGCGAAATGAAAGCGGATCGCTTTTGTTCTGCGGCTGATATGAGGTCGCCCAGATTTGATCATAGTCGTAAAGGATTCCCACGTCGGCGACTGGCGCCGTGTTCAGAATCTTCGGAGATATCTCCTGCAGAGTCTTTCCGTGGCGCGCCGTTTCGCGATAGCGGCGGCGGGGGACGTTGTCATGTCCTAGAATTCCGTGCCAGTATTCCTCTTGTCCGGAAACGCTTGTTCGCCAGCGGAACATCAAGATTCCGTTTGCGCCGCGGGCGACGGCCTGCAGAGCCCAAAGCTCCATTTCCCCCGGACGCGCCTGCTGGGGATAGGTTTCCCAGCCGCCCGGTCCGGACTGCTCCTCCATGACGAGGAAGGCGTCCTCCTTGACGGAACGCATGACAAGATGCGCGAAGGCGGTGTCGGAGATTCTGGCGTACCCGTCGAGGAAGAGCGGGTAGTTGTCCCAAGAGGCGAAGTCGAGCGATTTGCCCAGCTCATAGTAGTTCAGATCCGGATAAAGCCCCATCATGTTATGCGTAATGAACTTGTTCGGCGCGAACTTGCGGAGAATGTCCAGCTGCTTTTGCTGGTAGACGACGTTTTCATTGCTTTGGAATCGCTTCAGGTCCAAATGGAAGGATGGATTTGCCATCATGTGGACGGGCGGCCATTCGATTTCCTCGAAGCTGTTGTACGATGCGCCCCAGAAGCGGGTTCCCCATTCCTTGTTCAATGCGTCGATGTCCTTGTAGCGATCTTTGAGAAAGTCGCGGAAGGCATGCAGACAGCGATCGCAACGGCACGCCGTGTTCAGCGGCGCATCGAATTCATTGTCGGTCTGGAATCCGACCACGCGCCGGTCGTCGGCGTAATGCTTCGCGATTCGTTCCGTGACGCGGAGCGAAAGCCGAAGAAAGTCCGGATCTCGGAAGCAATAGTTCTTGCGACCGCCGAAATGGAGGCGTTCTCCGTCGTGCTGCAATGCCATGACCGTCGGATATCGCGTGGCGACCCATGCCGGAATCGTCCCCGTCGGCGTCCCGACGATCGCGCGGATGCCCTGCTTGTCTAAAATGTCGAGCGCGTCATCGAGCCATTGGAATTCAAAACGATTCTCTTCCGGCTCGAATTCATGCCATGCGAATTCGCCGACGCGAACAAGATTGAATCCTGCTTCGCGCATCAGCCTTGCGTCCTGTTCCCACAAGGAAGCGTCCCAGTGTTCGGGATAGTAGGCCGCACCGAAGAACATGTTGCCTCCTATGACGGCCGTACAAATGATATCGCTCATCATAATAAAATCGAACTCCTGACTTATTTTGAATTTTTCATCGCACAACTAATACCCGTCTGAAAAAGCGAATATTACAGTCAAGAAACCGTAATTGCAAGTTTTTATCATATTTTCAAATCGTTCTCATTCTCCTCGCGTTCACAGCTGGAAACGCCGCGTTTTCTCCTGTTTCGTCGCCAATTGCATCGCATTACCATTTTTCAACGCGAAGGGCGGCGCGCAGCGCGTTCCACGCCCATTCGGGCAGAGCCTTGCGAAATCCCTCCTTCAAAGCGAAAAGAGCGCGCACTGAAAGAGAAACCTCCGCGCGGTAAAAGCGGCGGCGCTCACGGGCGATGAGATCCGGACGCCGCGCGCTCAGTCCGTTCTCATCCATGATCGCGACCGGGAAGTCGACGACTCGGTACGGAATCTTCGCCTTGTACATCGTCCGATAGAAGAAAATCCAGTCGGAAATAAGGCGATAGGATTCGTCGTAGAGTCCGAATTGCTCGAATAGATCTCTGCGAATGAAGGTCGTTTGATGCGGAATGAACGCCGGAAGGATCGTGATGCAGTCGTAGCGTCGCTTGCTGATGAGTCCGCCAGGATGATCGCGCCGCAGAACGCGGCAAGAGACGATCGGCGTTCCGTCGAGCTCGTCGTCGAGATCCGCAAGAACGGTTTCATTTGCAAAGACGTCGCTGGAATTCAGAAACAGGAGATAGTCGCCCGTCGCGAGGCGAATTCCTTTGTTCATCGCTTCGTAAATGCCCGAATCCGGTTCCGAAACGACCCGCGCGCCCATGGCGGCCCAGGCGCGCAGGACCTCCGGCGTTTCATCCTCCGACGCTCCGTCGATCACGACGCTTTCGAAGTCCGCCGCCTTCTGCGCGAAGATGCTGGCAAGCGTCTTGTCCAGTCCGGACGCGTCGTTTTTTGCGATGGTGACGATCGTAACCTTGCTCATGGCGCGCCGTCCTTCCGTTTGATGCATGCATCGAAGACGTCATCGGCGGCGACGTCCATCCAGCATGCCTCTGCGCAGACTTCCTTCGGCGGATTCGTGCAGTATTGACGGTCGTCCGTCGGATGCATGGGGCAAGACGGCGTCAGGACGCATGCGTCCGATCCGAGCGGAACGCTTCGCTTTTCGTTGGAAGGACAGTAGATTCCAACCGTGCGAATTCCGAATGACGCCGCGATATGGATCAGCCCCGTGTCTCCTCCTGCGCATACGCGGGCGCATTGCAAAAGCGAGATCGCGCTCGCGAGAGGCAGGGAGAGCAGTTTCGCGGAAGGTTCGACCGCAGAAATCGTACGAAACGCGCTTTGCTCCCGTTCGGAGCAAAGAACGACCGTTTGAAAGCCTGCGGCGGAAAGGCGTTTCGCAAGCTCGCCGTACCGCTCGACGGGCCAGCGCTTTGCCGCCCATCCTGCTCCGGGAAGAAGCACGGCGAGCGGCTTGCCGTCCGTTTGCGGAAAGCCTGCGGTTTTGCGCGCTTCCTCCGGCGAAAGCGCAGCGTACGGGGGCAGGGGAACGAGCGGATTCAGACCGAAGAAGTCGTCGCCGGCGAGAGCCGAGACGGTCTTCCACGGTTTAAGAACGAGATGCTCGCCTTGGATTGAAGCGAAATCGACGTTGACGGAGTAGGCGTCGCGCCATTCGTCGGCAAAGCGCGGCCCGACCGTCGTTTCTGCGCCGGAAAGCAAGGCGAACAGCGCGGAGAATCGATTGCCCATCAGATCGAACAGGATGTCCGCATGAAGAGCACGCAGGGATCGAACGTCGCGGATCATTCCTGCAAAGGAGATTCGTTCTCTTTTCCAGTCGCTTGCCAAGTTCGGCGCGACGACCAGGGATTCTTCGGGGACGATTCCGTGAAACAGAGGAATCGAACCGTGCTTCAGCAGAATGCGAAGATCAGCTTCCGGCCAGCGTCGTGCGGCGAGACGGATTGCGTGAAGAGCCCAAAACGTATCCCCCAGCCATGCGCCCGCGAGAAAGACGATGCGCCGAGGCGCGTCGCTGCGGCTCTGATTCTTTCGGAACATGTTGATAAGAAGAAGCATGCAGGAAAAAGCGACCCGTAGAATGGCTTTGAGAATGCGTTTCATCAAGGCTGTTTCCGTAATGTTAGCACAGTCTGCGCCGGGACGCGCTTCATATCTTAAAAGGAATATACATCGCAGGTGCGATTATGCAAGACCGAAACAAAAAAAATGCGACGAATGCAAGAAAAATCCGGCTGACGAATGCTCTGCGCAATTCTTTGACGCGAATTTTCCGCCGATGGTATTTCCGTTTTTTTCCTGCAGCGCCCCCTTGATTTTTCCTTCGGAGCATGGTATTCTTCTTTTCAGGGGGATGGAGCATGCGGCAGGTCGCGGCATGCTCCGGCATCAAGCAAAAAAAGGAGGGTTTGAAAATGACAAACGAGATGAATGGCTGCCGCGTCGATGAAAAGACCGCCTGCGCGGGCGCCGATCCGGCCGGAAACTGCGACGTCGTCGAACTGCTTTCCCGCGCCTACTGCGACGAGTGGCTTGCCGTCCTGCAATACTGGACCGCTGCTCAGGTGGTCAAGGGATTCGTTCGCGAGGGCGTCGCCAAGGAGCTCAAGGAACATGCAGAGGAAGAGCTCGAACATGTGGAAAAGCTTGCGCAGCGCATTCAGGAGCTCGGCGGCGAGATTCCGATTTCGCCCGACGAATACGGTCGCCGTTGCAACTGCCAGTACGTCGCGCCGAGCGATCCTTGCTCCTATCGCATTCTTGTTCAGTCCATCGCGTCCGAACGCTGCGCGATCGCCGTCTATCAGAAGATTCTTGAAGCGACGGAGGGGAAGGACATGATTACGTATCACATGGCCTTGGATATTATGCGCGAGGAAGTCGAACATGAGCATGATTTCCGCCAGTTCAAAGAGGACATCGATGCGATCATGAAGCGCATGGAGTCGAGCTGCGGAAAGCAGTGAAAGGAATCAGCCTCCAGCGTTCGGATTTCTCCGGATTGCGCCGGATTTCACCGTGCGCTTCAGTAGAAATTCAATCGATTCGCTCGGACCGGGGAGGCGTTCGCATCCTTCCCGGTCCTTTCTTGCATCATTGATCCGGATTCGCTGCGATGGGGACAGGACGGATTTCGCCGTCCATGGGACGATTGAAATTCCACCGTTCGAGTGTCAGATCATGTGTCTCTATAGCCAAGACAGCATCTTGAAATTTCAATCAGTGCGAACATGGCGCGCAAACGGATGAAAAAAAGACGTTCGGATCGATGCGGATAGTTGTTTGCGCCGCATTGAAATCCGTATGAAAGGTGCGAAGAAGCCGCGCTTTTCGTCTTGAACGCGAAAACTTGTTTTTTCGTTGCATGGGATTCGAACTCCCGACGACCTCTTCAAACAAGGGGAACGGGCATTGCGCGTTAGTCGCATTCAACTCCGCAGGCAATGCGAGGCGCGCTCTTTCACTTTCAAGACCGCGCGTCTTTCATCTTTCCAGATTCATTCCCATGGCCATGGTCTTGGAAGCTGCAAAAGAATTCAATGCGAATTGAATTTAGTCGCGAGGTCTTTCGAACGCAGCAGGCAAACGCAGGATCAGGCGGGATCGGCGGGACGATAATAGACTCCTCGCGGCCCTTCTTCGGAAACGACAAGCCCTTCGCGCTCAAGACGGCGGAGATGAGCCGCCATCTGTCCGGGACGGAAGTGCAAAGTCTGCGCCAAATCAAGCGGCGTGCATGGGCGAGAGTGCAATGTCTTCAGAATCTGTTCGTTATATTCCTCAACGTTTTCATGCGGCGGAACTCCTGGCTCCTCTTTTTGAGTGCGGGAGACGACTTCGATCGGGACGCCGCTTTTCGACAAGACTTTCTGAATATGCGCAAGCTCCTGTTTGGAAGGGACTTCAACCCATTCTTCCGATCCGGGGCGATCGAGCGAATTCAGTTGAACCTTGTCGGGGGCGATGCGTCGGACAAGATCGCGGAAGCGGGCAAGCGCGGCGGGAGAGTCGTTGACGCCGGGAACGATAAAGATCTCCAGCCACATTTCAATGTTCGGCAAGGCGCTGCGAAAAGAGACGATGGCGTTCTGGAGCATTTGGAAGGAAACGCCTGGAGCAGGTCGGTTGATCGTCTGAAACTCGTCTTCGCAGGATGCGTCCAGCGAGGGAATGAGAAGATCGAGGTTGCGCAGTTCGTGCTGAAGCTCGGAATCTCCGAGCAGAACGGCATTGGTCAGCAGGCAGATTCGAATTTCCGGATGCGTTTGTTTGACATGATCGACGATGCGTCCGATGCCGGAGTGAAGAGTCGGCTCTCCAACGCCTGAAAAGGTTAGAAAGTCGATTTTGCGTCCCGTGGAGAAAAAGGCGTCGAGTTCATCGAGGACGGCGTCCGTGGGACAGTATTCCGCGCGGAGGTTCGTATGAGTCGTCGTGCGCCCGCATTCGCAATAGACGCAGTCGAGAGAACAGGTCTTGAACGGGAGCAGGTCGACTCCGAGAGAAACGCCCAGTCTCCTGGAAGGAACCGGGCCGAACACGCATTTCGTCTTCGCGGCAGCCATGATGCAGGAACGCCTCCTATGCACGACAAGGCGCATACTATAGCGCCGAATACGGAAAATGCAACGTCCGAAGGGAAAATAGACGATCCCGAAGGAGGCCTTGCCGCGTCTTGCGACCTTGCAGACGTCTTTGCTGCGCCCGAACGGAGATTCGATTCGGCGGACGATGCAAGACGAAGCGTTTCCTGCGGTCAGGCCGACGGACTGATTTTCGTTTCAGTGCGAGACGCGCCATGCGGCATTCTGAAGCGAACGCCGTTCATGCCGCATTTGAAAAATTCCATCTTCTTCGAACGAAGAAGCGCGAGCGGCTTACTTGCCCGCCTTCTTCAATTCCTTCGCAGGTCCGGGCCGGAACGTCGGGATCGTCTTGATAACGTTGATGACCTGTTCCGCAGAGATGAGACGCGTGCATTCGAATTGCCGTTCGGTTCCCTTGCGGCGCGGACACCATAGGAAATCGAAATGATCGAAATCCTCGCGCATGTCGTTCCAGCAGCTGTGACAGGCATGATAATTGATGATGCGGTACGGCGTGGCGAATTCGTTCGTAGGATGCGTGAATCCGGAAATCATGACGACGGGGATCTTGCATCCCCATGCCAGCCAGCTGAGGCCGGAGCTCAATCCGATGAAGAAATCGGCGTCCTTGATGAGATCGATGCGTTCTTGCAACGGTCGCGGACCGGTGAAATCTTCGCTTCCATACGGGATGTAATTCCAAATGAGTCCGGCGCCGTATACCTTGTCGCGATCGATGCAAAGCACGCGGTAACCGTTCTCCTTGAGAAATTCAACGACGCGAATCCAGCCGAAGGGGTTGTTCCAATACTTGGCCTGACTGGAGGATTGCGCTGCGATGCAGACGTACTTTTCCTTGATCTTGCGCGGCGCGGAGAGATTGAAGCGCGGAGGTTCGTCGGCGGGATCGACGCCGAGAATGTAGCCGGCTGTGCGATGAAGACCGATGTAGCGAAAATCGATGGGCTGGTTGTCGACGTCGCCTTTGAAAAAGAGTCCCATGCGATAAGTCGCATACGGCTTGCAGGTCTTGACCTCCTCAGGCTTGAGAAAGCGGATGTCCGGATACTGATCGCGGAAAAGTTCGGAAATGCGCGGATCCATGGAGCAGAGAAGACGGCAGCGGCGCTTCTTCTGGAAACGTTCGACATAGCTGAACCACCCGATGGCGTCTCCGATCGTACCGACCGGGATCTGAATCAAAACGTCGCGATCGGTCGCATCGAAGTCGTGGACGAAGGCGGGCTTCTCCGCGTTGTTTTCGAAGAGCTCCAAGCGGAAGCGAATGTAGAATTTCTTGACGCTGGTGACGAACGCGCCCGGCATGGCGGTGGCTCGATAGAGCGTTACTCCGGTGTCGAGGTCGGAGAAGACGATCCGCCACTCCTTGCCGTTCTTGGGAAAGAGGATGCGGATGCCGTGATTGAAGTCAAACTTGATGCCGTCGATGGCGTCGAGAACGGGTATCGCAGGGATTTCTCCGTAAGGATTCTTCTTCTGCTGCGCGACGGAGGAGGACGTCGTCCTTTGTCGCACGGGAGAAGGGGGCGCAGGGACGTTCGAGGAGCAGAAGTCAGGAATGATGGAAATATCCTGCAACGCTTCCGGGGGAAGCGTCGGAGGGGCGATCGTGAAATCCATAATGGAAGAACCTCAGTCGCAGAACGGACTCGTGAAAATGGAACAAAACAGGAAACGAGATACAATAGCGCGAAAAAGTAGAAAAATCAAACGCTGCGCACGCCTTTTCGCGGGGAAAGCGGCGGGACGCTCTTGATTTTTCACGGAAGCACGCTATATTTCCCCATTCTTTCCTTTGTTGCGCGGGCGTAGCAAAATGGTTATGCTCCAGCTTCCCAAGCTGGCCACGCCGGTTCGATTCCGGTCGCCCGCTCCAATCCCCTTCCTTTTCCTGTTTCCCTGTTTTGCTTGCCTGCTTTTCGGGAGTCTTGTCTTCGTTGATGAACGGAAGCGACTCAGAACGCATCAGTTCCGAGGAACGACGACCGTGCGGTCGCCGAAGCGGATGCGGAATTCGTCATCGGCGACTTCGCACTCGGGAATTCGATCGGCATCATGCATTCCTGCGAAGACGGCGGAGACGAGCAGAGACCTCCCTTGCGGAATCTCTCCCGCTAGACCAGGAATCGTCGCGCTCGGGAAGATCAGGTTCGTATTCGGAGCGGTTCCTTGCAGGACGGGCTTGCGCGATCCGTCCTTTTCCAATGCGACGATCATGGACGCCTCGCCATTCTTTTCCATCTTCGCCGCGCAACCGTCGCAAACGCCCTGCGCCCCGTCGGAAGGAAAGGCGAATCCGCCTTCGAAGACGCGGAAAGGACGCGCAGCGTCGATTTCATGAATCCTGACATGCCAGGGAAGAGCCGGGACGATCCATGTTTTCACGGAAACGCCATCGCAGGGCTTCCATGTCATGGAGAGCCATTCATCATCGATCGTCCAGCTTTCCGAACGGAGCTTGACTCGCTGGACATCGTCGTTGAGTTCGGAGAAGGCGAGCATGGAATCCGGCGCGGCCGTGAAAAGTCCGCGTTCGCTGCGCGGGCATGAGAAGGCGTAGCGATTGGAATAGGCGAACTTCTCGTATTTCGCGGCGCCGTGGGTGTGCTGGTTCGTCGTCTTGTGTCCGGCCGCGAAAAGGACGGAATGCCCGCCGTCGCGTTGGGCGATGAAATGCGGCGAATCCATGCGTCTGTTCTTCGGGAGATCGGGCAGGGGAAGCTCCTCGGACTTCCAGAAAGGATGATCCTCCGGCAGCGCGAGAACAAGGAAGGTCTTCATAGCCCAGTAGGGCGACCCTGGCGCATTGTAGGTTTCCGCCATGACCTGAGAGGAATAGCCATATCCGATCGTAAGGATTCCGCCTGCGTCGAAAATCGGCTTTTCAAACCAGTTGCGCAGATGACGAAGCACGATTCCCTTCAGGACGCCCGGTTCGAAGCCTTCGACGCCCGCGAAGGCGCAGGCGGACCAGAACGCGGCCTGAGCGAAACGATAGGTCATGCTGCGGCCGTATGGAACGGCGGAGCCGTCCGGAGAAAAGAAATACAGAAAGTCTTGCGCGAACAAGCGGGCGCGTTCCTTGTAAAGTTTGGAACGCACGGGGTCCTCGTCTTCCGCCATTGCGGCGTAAAGCAGACAGTAGTAATGGATTGCGAAAGGATTGTAGTAGTCTGTATGCGCGGTTTGAGAATCGCCGTCCGTATACCAGCCGTTGCCGACATGCCATGGTTCAATGGCGTCCAACGCAGTTTCGACGGATTGCTTGTCGTAGGGACGCCCGACGCGCTTGAACCCGAGATTGACGACGACGCGGAAGAGTTCCCAGTTGCATGGCCAGGCCTTTTTACGATTGATGAAGTTCAGCCAGTTGAAGAGGTCGTCCTTCTGTTTGTCCGTAAGCGGATCCCACGCGATTTCCGGTGCGATGGCGAGCATAAGACCCATCGCGGCCATTTCGACGAGCGATTGATCGTAGTCGCGCGGTTCGCCCCAGTATTCCGGGCTGTCCGGATCGGTTCCCGCGACGAATCCTCGACGATAGAGATCAAGAAATTCGCCGGCGTCGCCGCCGCCCGCGACAAGAGGAGCCAGCGCCCAAAGCGGACGCGAGAAGCCCTCGATTTCCGCCGCAGTGCGCGGATACGCTGCGCCGGACGAGCCGGGATAGAGGCGCGCTCCGCCTGGAGAATAATAAGGGAGAAGGGGCTTCAGGAGATCCGTCGCGGCTCGCTGCAGGTCGGCGCGGGTTCGGAGCGGATTGCCGGAATAGCGGAAATCGGAAAAGATCGGCATGGCGGTCGACTCCTTGTCCTTTTGGCGAGCTTGGAGCGCGGCGGACGGAAGCAGAAAAACTCCGGCTGCGACGCATGGAAGAAGAAGGCGGAAAAGTCGTGGCGCAGTGCGTTTCATGGCGGAAGAAGCATCCTTTATGTTAAGCGTTTGGCGCGCGTTCCATGGGGTGGAATGGCTCCTTTGTTTGTGATTCTGCTG
>CAZAAM010000049.1:10065-11733 GCA_964483055.1 uncultured Victivallales bacterium | reverse complement strand
CGATCGGCGTCCGATGGATTTCCAGAATCGGACCGGAATCCAGTACCTTTTCCATGAGCATGAAAGTTACGCCCGTTTCCATGTCGCCGTTGAGCAGGGCGGCGGCGATCGGCGAAGCGCCGCGATATTTCGGCAAGATGGAGGCATGCACGTTCAGGCATCCGAACGGGGGAAGATTCAGAATCGGTTCGCGCAGAATCTGTCCGAAGGAGACGACGACGATCAGATCCGGCGCCAGGGATTTCGCATGGTCGAGAAATTCCGGCGTGTTGACAGACGGAACGCGGAGGCATGGGAAGCCGGCTTCGTCAGCGAAGCGCGCCAAGGGCGACGGCGTCAGGACACGCTTGCGTCCGGCTGCGCGGTCCGGCTGGGACACCGCCTGCAGCAGTCGCAGCTTTCGGGAACGCATAAGCGCTTGGAGAATCGGAACGGAGCATGCGCCTGCGCCCATGAAAAGTATGTTCGGACGGAACTCTTCGGACATGAAAACGGAAACCTGATGTAAAAATCCTGAAACTTGAAACAATGCGGGGCTCGCGCGTGTAATATAGCACGGAAAAAGCGCATTTCCCAACGAGAAAAGGAAAAAACGCGCGCGAATTGCGATTGAGGAAAGAAAAACCGGCGGATGTTTCTCCGCCGGTTTCATGCAGGGAAGTGGGCGTCCGAGATCATTCCGGATCGCGCATGTGCGCGGGAAGAGCCTCCTGATGCCGAACCCATGCGCGCACGGTCGGCTCCAGAAGAAAGTCCTCCAGCTCCGGCGTGCGGGCGAACTTGTAGTCGCAGTACGGGCAGGAGGAGAAGAACTCGATGTCCGGCTGAATCAGCGTTTCGCCGCAGGAGGGGCATGTGAGCCGCCTGCGGCCGAAGGGTTCCAGATCGGCTTCCGCCATAGCGGAAGCCTTGCGGAAAATCTCGCCGTGTTCCTTGCTTTTCGTCATGCAGCGATTCCTTAGAACGAGTATTCCGTCTTGCGGACGTCCGGACCTGTCAGATCATCGTTGGAGATGACGTCGATGAAGAAGAGCCCGCAGATGAAATCTGCGATTTCAATCGGATGGATATAGGCGCGAACGTTCGAGAAAAGACCGATTTCGGCGCCGATCGCCCAGTAGTCGCGGCATCCCGACGCATAGGCGGAGTCGAACGGCATCTGAATGCCGACGGCGTCGATCCAGTACGGCTTCATCGTTCCGGTCACGTTGTCGCGGACGATGTCTTCCACGCCGAACCAGAGGAAGCTGATATCCCAGCCGGACTGCACGGCGAAACCGACCTGACGGCGATAAGTCCAGTCAATCAGAGAATAGCCGCCCGTGCTCGCGCCGAAACGGCAGAGCTGCGTAACCTGCGCATTGAATCCTACATCGACACCGAGTCCGACGCCGAGAGAGAAGCAGTCCGCAAGGTCGAGCAGACGGTTCGGAAGCCACATCAGAACCGCCATCCCGATGCGCCATCCAGGCGAAGAATAGACACGCTTCTCGAAGGGATTCAGTTCGATTTGTTCCTCTTCGGCCGGACAGGCTTCGTTCGCCTGATCGACAGCGATCGGTTCGACCGCAGTCTCGGTTTCAATGATCACGACTTCTTCGACAGGAGCGGCTTCTTCGGCAGACACGGCTTCCTTTGCCGGCTCGGCTTCTTCAGCAGACTCGGCTT
>CAZAAM010000049.1:0-9965 GCA_964483055.1 uncultured Victivallales bacterium | reverse complement strand
CCTTTGCCGGCTCGGCTTCTTCAGCAGAGTCAGCTTCCTTTGCCGGCTCGGCTTCTTCAGCAGAGTCAGCTTCCTTTGCCGGCTCGGCTTCCTCTTCCGCGACGATCACCTCTTCCATGACCGGTTCCGCATCGTCTTCGGACTCGGCTTCCTCAACCTCGACCGCGACCGTCTCAGTCGCGGCGGAGTCGTCTTCCAGCCCGTCCGCATCGCCATCGGTTTCTTCAATGACGACGTCTTCCTCTTCATCGATGTCCGCAAACGCTGCGGGGGCGAAGGCGAAGATGGCAAGAAATGCCATGCTCGGAACGAGAAAGCTCTTTTTGAAAAAAGTCATGTTGTCCTCGCAATTTAAGGTTTTTGTTTCAATAGTGTGAAAAAACAGAAACTTCTGAAAAGTCTTAGGGAGAATATACACGAAGGGCGGAAAGAAATCAATCGGGAAAAACGAAAAAAGCCGGGAAAAAGGATGAAAATCGGTTGCGAAAAAGCATGAAGCAGGATATTTTATACAAAATAATTGAAAAAACGAACGAGCCGCGGCGGCGGAAGAACGCGACAGGAATGCGACGTATGAAACGATTGGACGATTGGGCAGGCGCCGTTTTTTTTCTCCTCTATCTCTGCGTCGTCTTCTTTTTTCCGTGGTCGCCGGAAGGCGGCTGGAGTCTTCGCATCGCGGAATCCTTATCCTCTGGATACGGGTTGAATCAGTTCGGCGCGACAGTGAGCGAATGGCCATATCTTTCCGGCTTTTTGAAGGTTGGAATCCTCGCCATGTTCGGGGAGATGGTCAAGACGCGTCGCCGGACGGGAAGCTGGCGGACGCCCCGAATCCTGCCGAAGTTCATTGTCTGGGGCGGATACGGCATGCTTTTCACCATGGTCTTTGCTCTGTTTCGCAATGGCGTTGCCGCGAATCAGGCGGGCGGATTGTGGCCGTCGTTCGGCGACGGAGCGTGGGCGTTCCTCCTTACAGCGTTCAGCGTTTCCGTGTGGTTGAATCTGATCTTCTGCTATCCGATGATGCTCGGGCACGAGTATCTGAACGCGTGCATCGCAGCGGGCGGTCCGGTTGGCGGCGAGGCGTTTTTCCGCACGCTGGATCCGCACGTATGGGGCTCCTATCTTCCGAAGACGATTTTGTTTTTCTGGATTCCGGCGCATACGATTACGTTCTGTCTGCCGCCAGCCTTTCAGATTCTGATGAGCGCTTTGCTGAGTCTGGCGCTTGGGTTCATATTGACGATCCGTCCGCGGAAAAGACGCGCGGAAGAGGCTCGCGCCTGACGACGGGACGGATTCATTCTTTATAATTGAGGAAAAGATTGGAGAACGATGGACACTGCATTTTGGGAAAAGGACATTGAAACGATCGACCGCGGCGCATTGGAGACGCTGCAGCTCGAACGCCTGAAGCGAACCTTGCAAATCGCGGCGCGCGCTCCGTACTATCGCTCGATTCTGACGCCGGAAAAGATCGCGTCCATTCGAAGTCTGCGCGACCTGCCGAGTCTGCCCATGGTCGATAAAAAGGATCTGCGCGAAAACTTCCCTTACGGCTTTCTCGCATGCGACCCCAAGGACAGCGTCCGCATGCATTCCAGCTCCGGAACGACCGGAACGCCGACCGTCGTCTTCCATTCTCAAAACGATCTCGATCACTGGACGAACCTGACCGCCCGCAGCATGTACATGGCCGGCATGCGCAAGTCGGACGTCTTTCAGAATATGATGGGATACGGTCTTTTCACCGGAGGCCTTGGCTTTCACTACGGCGCGGAACGTCTCGGCGCGCTCGTCCTCCCCACCAGCGCGGGCAACAGCAAGCGCCAGATCTGGTTCATGCAGACGTTCGGCACGACCTTCGTCCACATCGTCCCCAGCTACGCTTTGCGCTTGTTCAGCGTATTTCAGGAAATGCGCGTCGATCCGCATGATCTCGCGCTCAAGAGCTTTTTCATCGGCGCCGAACCGCATTCCGAAGCGTTGCGTCTCCAGGTGCAGGATCTCTATGGCGTGCGCGCCTACAATTCCTACGGTCTTTCGGAAATGGCCGGACCAGGCATCGCCTTCGAATGCGGCGAACAGAACGGCATGCATCTTTGGGAAGACGAGTATATTATGGAAATCATCGACCCCGCGACGGGGGAAGTCCTGCCCGACGGCGAATGCGGCGAGCTTGTCTTGACGACTCTCTGCCGCGACGCCATGCCGCTGATTCGCTACCGCACCCACGATTTGTCGCGCATCATTCCGGAACCCTGCCCATGCGGCCGCACGCACCGACGCGTCGAACGCATGCGCGGTCGTTCCGACGACATGCTGATCATCGGCGGCGTGAACGTCTTCCCGCTCCAGATCGAATGCGCCATGATGACGGTTCCGGACATCGGCAACAACTACGTCATTGAAATTCGGAATGAGGACTATCTGGATCGCATCTACATCAAGGTGGAAGTGAATCCGCGGTGCTTCACCGGCTCTCTCGAGGGCATGGACGACATGAAGAATCGGATCGTCAACGCCGTACGCACGGAGCTCGGAATCACGCCGAAGGTGGTTCTGATGGAGCCGAATTCCCTCCCGGCGTCCGAAGGCAAGGCGAAGCGGGTCGTTGACTTGCGCCGAAACGATTACAAGTCGTGATCCTTATGGCGGATCATATTGAATTGGAAGAGGAACGAACGAAAGAAAAAGGATTCGGGCAGCGATGATTCCGAACGAGACGAAACGGCATGACTTCGGCTGCACGACGCTCGGCAGCGGAAGCAAAGGCAACGCTTCCGTGATCCAGGGCCCGAACGGACGCTTTCTTTTGGACGCAGGCCTTTCCGCACGCGACATTTGCGCGCGCATGGAAGAGCGCGGGATCGATCCGGATACGATCGAAGGCGTGCTGATCACGCACTCCCACACGGATCATGTCCGCGGCTGCCGCCGCTTTGCGGACAAGTTTCATATTCCCGCGTACATGACGCCGCAGACGTTTCGGATTATTGAAGACAAGAATTTGTGTCCGGAGCAAAAGACGTTCATTATGCCGGGATCCTCGTTCGAACTTTGCGGCGTGCAGGTCGAAGCGTTTTCCGTGTCTCATGATGTCGACAGCGTCGCCTTCGCCTTCCGCTGCGGCGACCGCAAGCTTGGCTTCGCGACGGATCTCGGGTTTCTTAATCTTCTTGCCATGGACAAGCTCAAAGGATGCCGCGCGCTTGTGTTGGAGGCGAATTACGACCGCGCGATGCTTCAGCGTTCCTCGCGTCCGCTGGCCCTGAAGCGCCGGATCATGGGGCGTCAGGGGCATTTGAGCAACGACGATGCATTGACCGCGCTCGGAGAGCTTCTCGACGCGACGACGAGACATCTCGTCTTTGCGCATGTCAGCGAGGAATGCAACGATCGGAGCATGCTCGACGAGCTTGCGCGCGGTCGCTTGGAGAGCTTGGGACGCGCCGACGTGCGCTTTGCGATTGCAAGCCAGAAGGAATCGCTGGAAACCATTTGGGTGGAGTGACGAATATGAACGACGCCGCAGATTCGAGAACATTGAAGATCGCATGCCCGCAGTGCCGGCAGAAGTTGGATCTCTCCGGCCTGCCGCCTTTCTCCCGCGTGGAATGTCCTGCTTGCGGCTCGGACGTCATCGTTCCCGTTTGGTTTGACAATTATCTTTTGGAGGAGCCGATCGGCAACGGCGGCATGGCTGACGTCTATCGTGCGCTCGACCTTGCATTGGATCGGGAAGTCGCCATCAAGATTCTCAAGTCGGAACTGAACGATCACGAAGGCGTCCGCAGTCAGTTCTTTCTGCGCGAGGCTCGAACGGCTGCGACGATCAATCATCGCGCGGTCGTGCCCATCTACAATTGCGGCGTTTACGACGGGCGCACCTACATCATCATGCAGTTCATGAGCGGCGGGTCTCTGGAGTCGCGTCTGCGCCGATCGAACGGCGCGCTTGACATTCGCGAGGTCGCCGAATGGATCTGCGACGTCGCAGAAGGGCTCGATGTCGCGCTTGCCCACGGCATTGTTCATCATGACGTCAAGCCTGGCAATATCCTGCTGGACGGAGATGGCAATGCGAAAATCGGCGATTTCGGTCTTGCTCAGGCGGCGGGAGGCGACGCCTCCGGCGACGTCGAGCCGGAGCCTGATCCGACCGGACTGCGCAATTGGATCAGTCCCTATTACGTCAGCCCGGAAAAGGTCGTCCGCGGCGCGGAAGGCGCGTCCGGCGACATCTACAGTCTCGGCGCCACCTTCTATCATCTTCTGACCGGAACGCCGCCCTTCGTCGGAGAGGACTTGCAGGAAACGATTCGCATGCGTTTGACGGAGGACCCTGCGCCGCCGGAGCATCTGCGTCCCGCGATCGGCCCGTTCCTGTCGGATCTCGTGACGGACATGCTGGAGCGCGCGCCGGAGAACCGCCCGGATTACAAGGAGATCATTGCCCGCATCAACGCCGCACTGGAAGAGTTCGACGAGGAACTCGGCATTGCGACGCACGAATTCCAGCCGCGCAAGCATCCTGCCTATTCCTATCGCAGACGCAGTTCCGCCGGTTGGATTGCATGGCTGCTTCTCGTGCTTGTTCTGCTCTCCGCCGCCGCATTCCCTCTTTATTTGAAGGATCGCCGCGTCATCTACGATTATGCGCCTTATCTGGCGAAGCTGTACGGCGAACTGGACGACATCCCGATGACACGCTTCGACTCCGTGCAGAACTGCTTCCGCGAAGCGCGGGCGAGCGAGGCGATCAGGCTTTGCCGCAGCATCTATGCGGACGAGAACGCGCCCGCCCCGGAACGGGCGATGGCGGCCTATTTCGCTGGCATCGCGACTCTGCTGAATTCGGATTCCGACGCGGTCGAATCCATTGTTTCCTTGGAGCGCGGCGTCAAACGGATTCGCGACGACGCTTCCGACGCCGATGCGCGTAAGATTCGTCCGCTGCTCTACGCGTTTTCCAAAATGAGCGGAACCGGCTTTGAGGCGCAGGTCTTCTATCAGTCCCCGGCGGACAAGACCCGTTGCGAACTGGCGTCTTACTTGCGTTCGATTTACGACGGCATGCGCGTCTCTCAAAATGAAAGCCGCGAACTTTCACGCGATCTTTCTTCGAACATCGGCGGGCAGTGGCTCGGCCAGGCGTTCCTTGTTCGCAAGTCCTTGTGGGATTCCGCAATGGGAATTGACCTCCACGAGCTGGACGCAAACGAAAGAAACAGCCTCGAACCGCTTTTCCGACGGTTCGCCCTCCCAACGGATGCAGGGGATCCCGCCGCATCGGCGGATCCGCTCACGCGTCGTTCGCAGAAACGTGCGCTCGATGACGAGGACGCGGACGAGGCTTCCGCGCGAAGCGATTCCTCCTCCGCGCGGAGCAGAAGTGCGGCTTCCATGCCGGGATTCATCTTCGGCGTTCGCGAAGACGACGCTCCGGATCAGATCGCTCCCGTGAAGAATTCTTCTCCCAAGCGAACTCCCTTCGGCACGCCAAAGGACGAACTGGAAGGAACAAAGAAGTCGTCCGACGCAACGCCGACCAAGGCCGTGGTTCACGCAATGTTTTCCAAGGGGGCTCTTGCAAAGGCCGCCGCGGCCTATCGTGAATTGGGGCGTCCGACGCCGAAGTCCGTCTATTCCATATCGGAAAGCGAGGCGGATGAATATCTTGCCGGACTTCCCGCCGCCAAACGGCAGAGCGAACGCAGACGCATTCAACTCCTGGAAGGCGTCCCGGAATATCTGGAGCAAGTGACAAAGGTCGAACCGTACAACCTGAAGGCGGATGCGACTCTGCCGCGCAAGCGTCGGATTCGCAAGGGCGGAACCCTCCGTTTCGCAGACGGACTCGTCTATTACCAGGCGTCGCCTAAGAGCAAGGAACATTCTTTCGACTGGGACGACCTGCCGCTGGATCTTTGCCTGCAGATTCTGGAAGACTACGCCGGTCACTATACGCGCCTCGGTTCGGACTTCCTTGACTACGTGCCGACTGCCGACGACGACGAACGCGAGCAGGTTCTTGCCAACGACTTGACGCGTTGCGCCGTCCTGGCTCTCTGGTTCGGCAAGGCGGAAAAGGCGTCGGAGCTGGCGCGCGCAGCGTGGAAGGCTCTCCCGACGAAAAGGACGCAGCGCTCGCTTGAAGCGTATCTTTTGAACTAGGAGGAGGAAACGAGAAATGAAGCTGCAAACGCGAATCGTCACGCAGTTGTTCGGAATCGCTTTCGTCATTGCTTTTCTCTTTTCTGCGGTTGGATTTCTGCTTTCTCACTACACCATGTTCGACTCGGAGGAGCCGTTTCTTGCCGTCGTCATTCTAGGGCTCGCCATAATCGGCTTCCTGCTGATCATCGCGCATGCCATTCATTTTGCGCGCAGGATCAGCCATATCCTGGAACAGGCCATTCGCTTCGCCAACGAGCTCGGAAACATGGAGGACAAGGAGCCGTGCAAGCACGAACCGCTTCCGGAGGACAGCCGGATTTCGGAAGTTCGCCGCCTTGCTCAGGCATTGAACCGCATGTCCGACCGCCTGCGCACCGCGCTCGTCAAGCTGCGCCGCACCCATGTTCGTGAACTGGAGATCCGCAAGACGTTGGAAACGTCGAACTGGATTCGGCGCGACTTTCTTGCCGTCGCGGCGAATGAAATGATGCGGTCGCTCAATTCCATGACCGTGCTTGAGGCGTATCTGAAAAAGATCGCCGGCGAGGGAACGGACGTCCCGCCTGCGCAGCTGAGCAAGTTCGCCGACATCATTCGCCGAAAGCGCATGGATTTGACGATGAACGTCTGGCTTCTGAATGATCTTTCCCGCTTGGACGACCGGCGTTCCGATCTGAAGCTGGAAACCTTCGACCAGTTCGAGGCTTTCCAGAAGATTTCCAATGACATGAGATCGCTTTCCAAGCGTCGCCATTGCGTCATCGAATACGGCTACGCCTTTGATCTGCCGCGGATGATCACGACCGACCGCGATCAATTCGTCCATTTGTTTCATTTGATTCTCCGCGCGGTTTTGGAAGGAAGCGCTCCGCATTCGCGCATTCTCTGCTCCGTCGTAAAAAAAGAGACGAGCGTCGACTACGTCATCTCCGGCTCTTCGGACAATCGCGCTCCTGGAGAATACATCTTTTACTCCTTGGCGCAACAGGAAGGCGGCGAAAGACTGCGAATCTCGCATGCGACCATTGCCCTCACCTTGGCGCGTTGTCTGGCGCATTCTCTTGGCGCGACGTTCGAAATCGACTGCCGCGAGCATTCCGGATTCCGGATCGTCGTATCGTTTCTTTCGAGCGACTTGACGGAACCGGACGTCCGCCCGGAATCTCTTCCCTCCCGCATCCGACTGAATCAGGCGCAGTCGCTGAACGACGAATCCATGCCGCAGCTGCCCAGGGCGGAGAACGAAGAAGAGCTTTCCGTGCTGCTTTACAGCAATGACAAGGGAAACTGCTCCCTTCTGGAGCTTTTGCTCAAGGATTTCCAGTGCGACGTGTCGTCCGTCGGAGACGAACAGGAGGCGATTGCGAAAATCCGGGAACAACAATACGATATTCTTTGTCTTGACCTTTCAGGGACGTTTTACGGAGTCGCGCCGGAGGTGAATGATCTGCGCGCCGAATGGAAGAAGCGGCGCACCTGCGTGATCGCCATCACTCGGAGCGTCACGGCCTCGGAAGCGGATCGTCTTACCAGCATGGGCGTCGACATCCAGTTGCGCAGTCCGATTCGAATCTCCGATCTGCTCGGAGCGGTTCAACAGGCTCGCAGCATAATCGGAAAGAAAAAGGAAGACATCAAAAATTGACGAGCTCGATTTGAATTCTGCATCGACATATGCAATAGTAATGTCATAACCTTGGCATTGGCTTGGTTATTTGAAATTCAAGCGCCTGAAAAACAAAAAAATGTGGAGAAAAAGATGAAGCGTTTCGCAAGTGTGGTTTTCGCATTGCTCGCCGTTTTTTGCGTCGCGGCGGCTCAAGAACAGAACGATTCTGCCGACCGAACTCAGACGATGCCATGGGACTTCGTTCAGATCGGCTTTTGGGAAGGCTTCCCCACCAATCAGAATACGGCCATATGCGCCGGCGTGCGCATCGGCGTGCCCGTCTGCGGCGGAGACGCGGTCTGCGACGGCTTCGAACTCGGCTTGCTCGGCGCGGCCGGTTCGCAGGTCAACGGCCTTCAGATCGGCGTTCTTGCGACGGATTCCGATCTCGTCAACGGCGTCACGGTTGCCCCGGTCAATGTCTGCGACAGCGTCAACGGCCTTCAGATCGGCATTGTCAACGTCGCCAAGGATCGCACCTTCCAGATCGGACTTGTCAACGTTGTTTCCGAAGGCTGGCTTCCATTCTTCATCGGCTTGAACTTCAATTTCTAAAAAAGGTTTGCTTTCATGAAAAAGATTTTCGGACTTCTTTTCCTCGCGCTTGGTTCGCTTTCTCTCGCCGCCGCCGAAGCCTCGCCCGCTGTTCCGCAGACTCTGCCGGCTCCAGCTTGCCAGGAGGCCTCGCCCTACGATTATTCCATGCCTCAATACGATTCCTGGACTCCGCTCCAGATCGGACTTTTCCCGCAGGTTCCGAGCTATCAGTCGCACTCCCGCGTCATCGGCATCAAGACCGGCTGGCCGATGTGCGCCGGCTATGGCGTCGTCGATGGATTTGAAAGCTCCTGGCTCTACAGCGGCACGGACTACGTCAACGGCGTTCAGGCCAGCCTTTTCATGAACGACTCCAAGCATCTGCGCGGATTCTCCCCCTCCATTGCGATCAACCTGAACCGAGGCACGTTGGAAGGTCATCAGGCGACCTGTCTGCTCACCATGGGCGTCAATGTCATCGGCTTGCAGTCCGGATGCCTGAACATGGCTAAGAACATCTGCGGCGCGCAGATTGGCGCCATCGCCAACATTTCCCGTCAGACGGACGCCGTCCAGCTCGCTCCGGCATTCAACGTCGCCCGCGACCTGAACGGAGGACAAGTCTCCCTTGTCAATGTCGCACGCGATGTCGATGGCTTCCAGTTCGGTCTTGTCAACGTGATCGGCGGAAGAACCGGCATTCAGATCGGACTGATCAACATCATCAGCGACGGCGTCGTGCCGTTCCTTCCGTTCTTCAACATTTCGCTCTAACGGAAGTCCGCAACGAAAGAAACGACCGCTTGCGCCGGATGATTCGTCGTTCTGGCGCTTGCGGCTTCGAAAAGCAGAGGAATGCCGACTGGCATTCCTTTTTTTTGTCGCGATGCGCGCGAACGCGTCTCTTCTTGTTTTTTATTTTGGAAGACGACGAAAAAAGATTGGAGCTTTCTTGTTGCAGTTTTCTTGATTTCACTCTCGCATTCCGCATTGCTCCGTAGAATGCGTTCTTCGTTCAGGCAAATGAATCATCAGTCACCGTCCGAAGGATGAAGGCGAGATTCCGAATCCGAAACACGATCCGCATCACATGGGACGGGCCTTAGAGAATATAACGCTTGCTTCTGCCGGGGATGCAAAAAGGCCTTTTTCCTGCGCGCTCGATTGAACGCTGAATGAATGACGGAAGCGGGTCGACTGTCATACATGGATTTGATTTCCATTCCATTCCTGGATTCGCGATTTGCGGAAATTGCTTTTGCGACTTCTCGTCCGCAGACGCGCTTTTTAGCTTCGGCTCAGAAAGAAAATGAAATAAGGCGCGTGATGCGTGATTCAAGCGTGCGGCGTTGTAAATTCAAAAAATTAACTGTCCGTGGCGTCTGTACGGCGGGGGCGGGGGGCCAAAGACGAAAAACGCCCCAATGCGTGGCGCATTGGGGCGTCGTGGATTCGGAAGAAGCTCCGCCGGGGAAAAGCCCGGCTTCCTTCCAAGAAGCCTTGCATCGGGATCTTGCTTTTTCCCGAAGCGCGCTTGTCTCGGAATCTTACTTCGTTTCGGGAGCGGCGGCCGGCT
>CAZAAM010000048.1:0-11882 GCA_964483055.1 uncultured Victivallales bacterium | reverse complement strand
CTCGTACCGAGACTGACGCCCGCAACGCCAGGTTCGAACGCGCCGATGCCGATCAGACTGTTCGGATTGTCGCCCGACCAGACGACGATCGGAATGCCCGGACGCAGCCCGTAGCGAGCGAAATAAGGATCAAGTCCGCCGGCGACCGTATTGCACGGCACGGTGCGGGGAAGCTTGCCGAGAAGTCCGGGCGCGATGAAGTTCGCAATGGGACGATCCCATTGAAGCGTATGCAAGTTCAAAAGATTCATGCCGGCGCCATCGCCGTAGTCGATGGGAACCGTCTTGCCGCAGAGGACGGAACAGCAGAAGCTGCTTACAAGAAAGATGCGGCGCGTATCGGCGAATTCGCCAGGTGAGTCTTTGAAGAAACGGCGGATCTGAGGTCCCGTGAAGCGTTCGATGGCAGGGCTGCCCGTATCGAACTGAAGGCGATCGCCGAATTCGGAATCCAGCTCGCCGCACTCTACGGATGTGGAACGGTCCAGCCAGATGGGCGATGTGCGCCGGGAAAAGCGTCCGCGGAACTGTTCGGCAAGAGAAACGCCTTCCTTCAAGGACGAAATATCGGATTTAAGATAGACTGAGCCGTGCTGCTGCGCGGAACCGGAAATCGCCGCGACATCCTGCATCGGCACTCCGGACTTTTGGAGGCGACCCAAAAGAAGATCCAACGCATCCAGCCACATGAGAGGATCGCAACGTTTGACAAGAGGATCCTCGTCCGAAAGGAAACCCAGCGGCGACTCATACTGCGGAAGATCCGTTCCAAAATGCACCATCATTTCGGAAACGAGTTCTCCGGAGGAGGAATCGATCACTGCGGCTTTCGCGTCCTGTGTGCTGACGTCAAGACCAAGATACAAAGCCATAACTCAAATCCTGCTGAAAAAGGGGGACGTCCTGTTTCATCTTTCTGTGCGAATAGAAAGAATGCAGAAAAAAGGGAATGCCGCAAACTCAGACGGAGACGCCGGACTTCCGGCGTCTCCGCAAAAGAATGAGGCTTGTTTTCGCGAATCAGGCGATTTCAACGATTTCGACTCCGGCCATGCGCGCGAAATCACGCATGTATTCCATGTCGAGAGCCGGCGTGTTGACGCTGTGATGCGCTCCGCCCGCTTCGATCCAACGACGCGCGCCCTCGTGCAGATTCGGCTTCGGAATCCAAACAGTGCGGGCGACCGGCAGCTTCGGAAGCGGCTTGTCCGGCTTGACGATTTCAAGTTCATTGACGATCAGGCGGAAACGATCGCCGAGATCGATCATCGTAGCGTTGATCGCCGGGCCGGGCTTCGTGCCGAAGACCAGACGCGGGGGATCGTCCTTGCCGCCGATGCCGAGCGGATGAACTTCCAGAGACGGCTTGGAAGCCGCGATGGACGGGCAGACTTCCAGCATGTGGGAGCCGAGAACCATTTGACGTCCCTTCTCGAAGTGATAGGTGTAGTCTTCCATGAAGCTGACGCCGCCGGGGAGACCCGCAGCCATGACCTTCATCGTGCGAAGCAGAGCGGCCGTCTTCCAGTCGCCTTCCGCGCCGAATCCATAGCCGTCGGCCATAAGACGCTGGCAGGCGAGACCGGGCAGCTGCTCAAGACCGTAGAGATTCTCGAACGTGGTGGTGAACGCGGAAAAACCGCCGTCTTCGAGCCAGGCGCGAAGACCGATTTCATGCTTGGCGGCCGTGCGAACGCTCTTCATGAACGCGGCGGACGGCTTCTTCGGCATGACATAGAGGTCGGCGTATTCCTTGACGAGAGCATTGACTTCCTTGTCCGTGACCTGATCGATGAACGGAAGAACGTCGCCAAGCGCATATCCGTTGCAGGAGTAGCCGAACTGAATCTGCGCGGAAACCTTGTTGCCTTCCGTAACGGCGACGTTGCGCATGTTGTCGCCAATGCGGGCGACCTTCATCGTCTGAGAATCGGCCCATGCGGCAGCGACGCGCGTCCAAACGCCGATTTCCTTCTGAACATCCGCATCCTGATAATAGCCGTTGACAACCTTGCGACGGATGTTCATGCGGGTGCAGATGAAGCCGAATTCGCGGTCGCCGTGCGCGGCCTGATTCAAGTTCATGAAGTCCATGTCCATCGTGGACCACGGGATGTCGCAGTTCGCCTGGGTGTTGAAATGGAGCATCGGCTTCTGAAGGAGCTTAAGTCCGTTGATCCACATCTTGGCAGGGCTGAACGTATGCATCCAGCAAATGACGCCCACGCACTTCGGATCGGCGTTCGCGGCCTGAATCGCATCGACGATCTCTTCTTGCGTCTTGACGGTCGGCTCCCAATCGATCGGCAACGGAATCGCCTTCGAGGAGTTCAGAGCCTTGACGATTTTCTTGGAGTTTTCCGCGACATGACGAAGCGCATCGTCGCCGTACAAGTGCTGACTGCCGGTCAGAAAGCGGATGTGGAATTGCTTGAGATTAATTTTGGCCATAATAAGCATCCTTTCCATGTTTGCGGTTGTAATGTTTCTGAATCAGGGAATTCTTCAAGCGCGGAACTTTCGGATTCACGGATTCCGTGACAAAGGCCATCTTGCAAAGCTCTTCCAAAACGCGCGCGTTGTAGACGGATTTCGCCGCCGTGGCGCCCCATGTGAAGGGACCGTGTCCGGCGACGAGGACCATCGGGATTTCCGCCGCATTCAGCTTCTGCTTGCGGAAACAATCGATGATCTGCAGACCCGTCTCGACCTCGTAGTCGTTCTGAATGCGTTCATCGGCCATGAATTCGGTGCAGGGAATGTCCGCCGCAAGATGATCGGCGTGAGTGGTGCCGTAGATGGGCACGGCGCGTGCGGCTTGCGCCCATGCGACGGCGAAGGTGGAGTGCGTATGCGTAATGCCGCCCAGTTCAGGGAACGCTTTGTAGAGTTCGCAATGCGTATTGGTATCGCTGCTCGGGCGCATCTTGCCGTCGACCTTCTTTCCATCCAGTCCGACGATGACGATGTCTTCCGGACGAAGCGCATCGTAGTCGACGCCGGATGGCTTGATTGCGAAGACGCCGGCCTTCCGATCGATGCAGCTGACGTTGCCGAAGGTATAGATCACAAGATCGAGCTTCGGGAGAAGCATGTTCGCTTCATAGCATTCCTGCTTCAGTTCCTCGTACATCACTGAGCCTCCTGTTCCGCCATCTTGCCGTATTCAAGATACTTTTGGAACATCTTCTCGTATACGGGGACGAGTTCCGGATTCGGAAGATATTCGGCGTCGAATCCGGCGCCCATCGCGTTCATGGCGTCCTCGACCTTCGCATAGCGACCTGCGGCGACCGCGCCGAACATGGCGCTGCCCAGAGCGCAGGTCTGATCGCAGGCGGCGACGACGACCGGAAGATTGAACGTATCGGCGCACATCTGCATGACGAGCGGGCTCTTGCGGCTGATGCCGCCGGTCATGATGACCTTGTTGATTTGAATGCCGTTGCTGCGGAAGTGATCCACGATTGCGCGAGCGCCGAAGACCGTGCTTTCCAGCAGAGCGCGATAAACCATCGGAGCGGTCGTGCCGAGATTCATGCCGAAAATCGCGCCTGTGAGCTTCTGATTGGCATATGGCGTGCGACGTCCGTTGAACCAATCGAGCGCGTAAACGCCGGTGCTGCCCGGCGGAATCGTTGCGACTTCCTCCTCGATCGCGGGCAGATTGAGGTCGCCGACGTAGCCGAGCAGGCGCTTGAACCAGGCGTAGACATCGCCGAAGGCGGACTGTCCGGCCTCAAGACCGACCATGCCGGGAATGACGGAGCCGTCGACTTGTCCGCAGATGTCGCAGGTGCTCGTTCCGCAGACCTTGACAAGGCTGTTCGCCTGAATCTGAGCGCCGACCGCGCCGAAATGGCAGTCGAATGCGCCGACTGCGACGACGACGTCCGTCGTCAACCCGAATTCGTCAGCCCATTTCTGCGAAAGCTTCCCGGCCGGCTTGTCGCCCGTCGCGGTGTCGCTGAAAAGACGGCCGCGAAGTCCGGCGAGCAAAGGATCGAGTCCGACGAAGAACTCTTCCGGCGGCAAACCGTTCCAGTCCGCATGCCACATTGCCTTGTGTCCGGCGGCGCAACGGCTGCGAGCCATTGTTCCGGGATTCGTGTTTCCGGTGAGTTCGGCCGGAATCCAGTCGCAGTGTTCGACCCAGCTGTACGCGGCCTTTGCGACCTTGTCGTTGGCGCGGAGCGTGTGCAGAATCTTTGCGTAGAACCATTCGCTGGAGTAGACGCCTCCCTCGTATTTGGTGTAGTCGACGGGCTGCTTGCGGGCGTAGGCGTTGATTTCGTCGGCTTCCTTGATCGCCGTGTGATCCTTCCAAAGGATGAACATGGCGTCCGGATCCGTCGCAAATTCCGGCTTCAGACTCAGCGGCGTTCCGTTCTCATCCACCGCGCACGGCGTGGATCCGGTCGTATCGACGCCAATGCCGATGACGCGCGAGCCGTCGACGCCTTTCATGACGCCTTTGACGACCGTCGTCATGCTCTCAAGGTAATCCAGCGGGTGCTGGCGGAACTGATTGTTCGGAGCGTCGCAGAATTCGCCTTTCGCCCAGCGCGGATAATTCTGAACGCAGGACGCCAGAATATCTCCGTTTTCCACGTCGACAAGCACGGCACGCACGCTGTCGGATCCGAAATCGAGACCAATCGACAATTTGTTCACACTCATATCATCCTTTCTGCTCTTTAGATTTGGCAATTTATCGTTTCTTCTGCGTTTTTCAGGAAGTAATCAGCATGGATTCGCTTACTTGATACAGAAGCGGCTCGCCGGCGAGAAAACGCTTGCATTCCTCGATGGCGCAGTCCGCCATGCGATGGACTTCGTCATTGACGGATCCGGCGATGTGCGTGGAAACGAGCACGTTCGGAAGCGTGTACAGCCGCGAGTCGGTCGCCGGCGGCTCCGGATACGTGACGTCCAGCATCGCGGTGAGATCCGGACGCTTCTCCAGAACGTCCAGCATCGCTTCTTCGTCGACCTGCTGTCCGCGTCCCGTATTGATGAAGACCGCGCCCGGGCGCATGGATTCGAAATGTTCGCGGCGAATGACCTTCTGATTGTCATCGCGATTCGGCAGGTGGTTGCTGACGACGTAAGCCGTCCGGAAAAGCTCTTCCATGGAGACCGTTCTGCGTTCCTTGCGGGACGGCATGACGACGACGTTTGCGCAATGCGGCTTCAGCAGTTCCGAGACATGATTGGCGATCGCGCCTGCGCCGAGCAGCGCGACGGTCTCGCCATAGACGCCGGGACCGACGTAGGATTTGTCGCGCGCCCAATCGCGCGTCGCACGGACTTCCCGCGTGTTGCGGAAATAGCCCTTCAGAGCAAGAAGAATCTGCGCCAGAGTGAATTCAGCGACAGGGATGGCGTTCATCTGCCAGGCGCTCATCAGAACGACGCCCGCGTTCAGAAACGGACGTGCGAAGTAATCGGTCGCTCCAGCTGCATAAAAGACTGCTTTCAGCTTCGGCATCTTCTTCACGTGCTCGTCCGTGACGCGCGGAAAGCTCCATGTCGCAAATAGAATCTCGACATCGGCGAGTTCGCCCGCATCGACGTGCGAGAGGTTGAAAATTCCTGGCTTCAGATCGGTGATCTCGGCGATCTCCTCCATTTGGCGGTCGGTGAAGACGTATTGCACTTGCTTCGGATCATCGTCGAACACCGCGCTTTTCAGCTTCCTGTTTTCCATGTGTTTGTTCAATTTCTTATTTTGTTTGATATCATGATCTTCGATAGACAGACCGCAGTCCGCCTCATTTCCACAATTCATCCCATGTCGCCCGCTTGCGCAAAATCGGACGCTCGCCGTCCCATTCGACCGGAAGCCACAGATAGCGTCCGTCTATCGCGTTTTCGGGTCGCCAGACATCCGCCATGAAGAGAATCCGATCCTCTGAAAGCTTCAGTGCGAAGGCGCTCTGCGCGCCGTAAGTCGTATCGGCGCCTTCATCCACGGCGGGATTGCCCAGTTCCGTCCATGGACCTTCGATGGAGTCCGCGACCGCAGAGCGCGCCGCATTCGGAGCCCAGCCCGTGCAGCCGGAGGCGATCATGTAATACTTTCCGTTCCGCTTGAAAAGGACGGGCGCTTCCATCCAGCGCCATTCGAACTGCCGCAGCCAACGGCCCGTGAATCCCGTATATTCGCTGTTCAGCTCCACGAAATGCAGCGTGGAGTTGTGCTCCGAAGAATGAATCAGCCATGCATTCCCGTCGTCGTCCGCGAACGTGGTCATGTCGCGGCTCTGCTGACCTTTTTCCAAATCCGCTCCGACGACGCCCTTATAGGCCTTGCGAAGCTCCGGCTGATCGCGCCAATTCGGCAGATTCGCGTTTTCACGCTTCGCCAGCGCGATGATCTCAGGATCCCGAATTTCGTCCGTCGCATTCTCCGGCCAAACGCCTTGCGAGGGATGCACGACCTCCAGGAAGCGGAAAGGCCCCGTCGGGGAATCCGCAATCGCTACGCCGAGCGCGGCATCCGAATATTCACGGCTTCGTTCCACATGAAACCAAAGGACGAACTTTCCGGTCTTGGCGCAGAAGAGGACCTTCGGACGTTCAACGATGCACTGACCGGGAACCAGCTCCGGCGCATCGCCGCTGGAAAGATCGAACGCAAGACCTTCGTCCTTCCAGCTCTTGAGATCCGCAGAGGAATAAACATGCACGCCCTTCCAGGCGTAATTGCCTTCCTTCCCCTCGATTTTGTGCTCGCCATACCAGTAATAACGGCCGTCATGCTTCAGAATGCAGCCGCCGTGCGCGTTGATGTGCGCGCCATTGTCATCCAGCCAAAGTTCATAGTTCTTCATCATCAGTCAAGCTCCAGATGAAATTCCGCCATGTAAAGAAGGGCTTCCAGTTCGTTCGCCGCGCCCCAGCCGTTGTAGGAAAGCCACATGCTGGTCGGCGAGCCGTCGCCCGTCGACGCCCAAAGTCCGTCGCTCGGGCAGAAGCGCTCGGTCGTCACGCCATAGCGTCCGTATCCGGTGATCTCCGGATAGAGTTCGAGGCAGTTCATAACCCACGCCATGCCGTCCTCCGCGCGCATTTTATGAATCGGATTGCCGGTCTGTTCGTAGAGATAGTAGAGCTCCGGCGTGATCAGGACGCCCATCGGATGCACGTGCGGATTGGAAACGCTTGTCACGGAGCCGCCGCAGGAGTTCCAGCCGCTGTCCTTCAAGGGAAGAATCTCCGGAATCGCTTTGAATCCATAGCGCCAAAGATACTCGTAGCAGGCTCCGTCCTCCAGCATGCGAAGATATTCCTTCTTGCCCGTGATGCGGTGCAGCGACGCGACGAGCTTCACAAAGGCGAGATTGCCCTCTTCGTCCGGAGCCTTCCAAGTGTCCATCGGGGCGCCGCACGCGTTAAGATCCCGCACTTGGGGATGGAAATATGCGGCGGCAAGCTCCGCGGCGGCAAGCCAGGATTCGTTGCGCTCGTATTCGCAGGCGGCGGCGAGAGCCGCGGCAATCCAGCATCCGGCGAACCCCTTGAAGTCGCTCGCCTCGCGTCGATCCGTTCGGAAGGAATATCCGATGCAGCCGTCTTCACGTTGAAGGGCGACCATGTTGTCAGCAATCTCGACGGCGCGCGAAAGCCATTCGGAAGGAATTGCTTCGCCGCGGCTTCGGAGTTCGAGGAAGGATCGAAAAAGATAATACAGCGCATGTCCGTTCGTATAGGCGCTGTGACGGTCGTGCGTGATCTGCAGGAAATCCCACCATCCGTTGACACGGCTGCCGCGCAGCTCCTTCACGAGATCGAAGAACATGCCGCCAGCCGGATTGTATCCCGCCACGATCTCGTCGAACAGGTCGCGTCCGCTTTTTCGATGTCCGAAATAGTCCTTCGGAAGATTCAGAACGCGTTCGGCGACGAGGAACGGATAGGCGAGGATCGAACCGCCCGTCCAGCCGATCTCCAGCAGCGCGCGCCAAGGCTTGAGTTCATTCTGCTGAGGCGGATGGCATTCCTGATTGGTATAGTGCCGGAACTCTTCCGACCAGTTCTGATGCTGAAACGCGTCCAGCACGGCCTGAGCCGCCTCGCGGAAGGTTCTTTTGAAGCGCGGCCGTTCATGAAGAAGCAGATATTGGTCGTCAATGATCTTACGTACGTCGGCGCGTCCGGCGCCCGGCATAAGATAGATGCGTCCAGTCGTGCGGCCGCTTTTCAAAACGTCCATCGTCGTCTGCTTGATTCCGGAGTCCGTCTCGCTGATGCGCTTGTTCACGAAGGTGAAAGGAAGATTCGCATAGGCGGCCGTGACGCCGAAGCGATTGGGAAGCTCAGAGAAGACGCCGTTGCGAATCAGCTGCCCGTTTTGGTCTCTCATGTACGGGGCGATGGAAAGCGCGGCGACTCCTTCGTCCGTAATGCAAATGGAAAGCGGATGACTGGCGCGATCGGCGCGGAACTCCCAATACGGCGAGGAATACGGCTTCTCAGGAAACTTCGTCGTCAGATTCGGATACTGGTCCGGGATCGCGTTTTCGAGATTGTTGTCCCCGTGAATGCAACAGGGGATGAGATGCCATGGATTCGAGCCTTCGATCTCCCCTTGAATCTTGATCCGCGTAGGATGCTTCGATATAAAATCAAGTTCGAACTCGCGAACTGCGTCGCTCACCTTCGAGCAACGAATGCGGATGGAAATTTCATCATCGATCCAAGAAAGACCTGATTCAGGATCCAGAACTCCCGCCGAAGCCCAGTCCGCGTTCGTCTTCCGGTAGAAAACTTGAAAATTCATGTACGAAGAAAACCTTATTTGAATGTTTCGTTGGATGCAACTATATCATGCGGGCGCAGATTCTTCAACCCCAAAACAAAAACTTTTTTCGTCATAAGGGCAGGAAAACTTTCTCGAAAACGCTTTTCCGCCCCCCTGCGCGAACGTTTCCCGAAAGAATACGATGTTTCGAATCTGAAAAATGCGAAAAGCAAGCAGAAAGGCAAGCGCCTCTTCGCGGCAAAAGCTCGAAAAAAAATCCATGCCGCTTTTCGTTGCGCGAGTCTTTTCCGCATGAAAATTGCATATGGGGAAAATGGAGACGCATGCTTTTCAACAATGCAGTCAATGCGTCAATGCGAACAGACGAACCCGACAGGGAACAAAAATGCTTCTTCCCGATCTCGAAAACGCGGTCGCACATCTCTCCGGGCGACAGAAGCGATTCGACGAGCGGCAAAACACATGCGCCCCGCGTCTCTGCGCAGAGGAGAAAAGTCCTTTCAAGGAATTCGGCGGCAAAGGCCGTGGTGAAGCGCCCCCCACATCAAAAGCAGGCCTGCCGCGATGAAGCTCAGAATTGGATGCCATTCCTTCCAAACAATGAACTCGGGACGCTTCATGCTCGTCTTTTCCAAGGAGTCGATTTCACGCATTGCAGCGGCCATGCCATCGGCGTCTGCGGCGCGATAGTAGCGGCCTCCGGTCATGTCGGCAAGCTCGCGCATCAGCGGTTCATCGAACTGCATCGGATAGCGAACGAGGCGCGTTCCTGCAAGCGTCTCTTGCAGGATCAGAGCGTCCGGCGAACCGATTCCGACCGTGTAGATCGTAACTCCGAAAGTTTTTGCGAGACTGCCGGCATCCAGCGGCGCAATCCGACCGTTCACGGTGTTCATGCCGTCCGTGAACAGCACAAGCACGCGGCTTTTCGCCGTCGAATCCTTCAGATTCCTGACGGCGTTCGCCACCGGCGATGCAATGCCGGTTCCATCGCCGATCATCTGCGGCTCCAGCCGTGCAAGATTGGCAAGCAAATATCCGTGGTCAAGCGTCGGGGGAGACACGATGTAAGGAAGATCCGCAAATGCGATCAGACCAATGCGATCGTTCGGACGCGATTCGATGAAGCGCCGGATCTCCGCCTTCGCCGTTTGGAGGCGATTCCCGAGTTTTCCGCTTTGGATGTCGCGTGCGGCGGACTGCGCGGTCTGACCGCGACGCGGATCGAATGCGCTCATGCTTCCGGAAAGGTCGAGCGCGATCATAATGTCGATTCCCTCCGCCTTCGTCTGAATCACGGTCAAGCCTTTGCGCGGACGCGCCAGGGCAAGGATGATTGCCGCGCCTGCAAGGGCGAGACAGAGAAACGGCAGGAGCTTCCGCCAATTCCATCTCCGCTCTCCGTTCGTCGCTGCAGCGAACGGAGAAACGCCCGGAACAGAAATGGACGGTTCGCGGCGACGCCAGGCGAAAAACAGAACGACCGCATACGGAATCAGCAGCGCAAGAGCCCACGGAGATTCGAATGTCATGACGCGCCTCCTTCTTTCTCTTCGTCGCGCGAAACGGACGCAAGAACCAGCGATTCCGCATGATGCGCGGCATTTTCAAGCAGATCCGGCTCCGCAGGAAGACGCGCGAACTTCACCATGTCCGCAGACTCCAGGAACGAACGCAGAAACTTGCGATCCTCCACCGACAAAATCCGATCATCGCGGCCGATCGCGCGCAGAAACTCCGTCGTCGTCTGACGCGTCGCGCGCAACTGAAACCGCGTCTCGAGATATCGCCGAACGATGTCCGTAAGCTCTGAAACGGCGCGCTCCGTCGAACATTCGCCGGACTTCACGCGCACAAGGAGATTCCGGATCTTCTCCAGCGTCCGTTCCCAAACGGGCGGCTCCGGGCGCGTGTCACAGCGTCTTTTGCGCAGAAGCAGGAACGCCAGAATCGCAAGCAAGATCAGAACACCGATGCCGAAGAGCATCCACGACAACGCGCGGGAGCCTGTTCCGGCGGTCGGGATGATTTCCGGCGCGAGAAGCAATTCTTCCGAATCGGGAACAGGAGGTTCTGCAATCGTTGCCGCGGGAAGAGACAGGGTCAAAGATCCATTCGGGAAGGATGCTTCGACAGTTCCCGTTCCGGACTTTCCCGCGCGATAGCCTTGCAGAGGAACGGTCAGACGCCAGTCCGCATAACCCCAGGTCCATCCGGCGCGCGACCATTTCGGCTCGGATGCGAGCTGCACGCCCTCCCCCGGGACGACGGTCGCCGAACGGGGAGACCTGCCCCATGGCGCGCGCAGAACCGCTTCCGCTCGAAAGACGCTTCCCAAATCAGGCTCTCCCGGCGGGAGAATCTGCATTTCCTGAACGACGGACGGAGGCTCTTCCGACCGCATCGCGCGCCAAAGACGAAATCCGAAAAGGGCAATGCCGATCGCAAGCGCGCAAGCCAATGCGACGCAACCCCAAAGAATGCTTTTTCCCGCACGCGTTTCCATCAAAGAACGTTTCATTTCAATCGAATGCTCCGAACCGTTGCATTATTCTCCGTTCACCTTTTTCATTGCCTGATGCCGATCTCGCACGCCGGCGCCGTCCCGTCGATTCTCCCATGCACGCGCTGTACGCCGTTCCGCACTAAGACCGCGCTCGGCGGGCGCCGCGCATGCGGAAGAACTGCATCAGCTTCTGAACGATGTCATCCGAACAGCCGAGCTCGATCAAGTCCGTCCGCGCTTTTCGGCACGTTTCGCGCAGACGTTCGGCGTTCGTCTCCTGCGTTCTGACGTAATGCTGAACCGCCCGTTTCGAACCGGGCCAGAAGAACGTCCGTCCGGTTTCCGAGTCTTCCAGCTGAAGAGCGGCCGCGACTGGAAGAGCGCGCTCGAAATCGTCGACGATGCGAAAGACGACCACATCGTGCTTCCGCGACAGCAGACGCAACGGCTTTTCAAAGTCGCCGGCATCCAGAAAATCGCTCAGCAGGAAGACGAGCGCTTTCTTCTTCTGCGTTCGGTTCAGCGATTCCAGAGCGGCGGCAAGATTCGTGCCGCGTCCCGACGGAGATGCGCCGAGCAGTTCGCGAACGACGCGCATGACATGCAAGC
>CAZAAM010000047.1:1616-11958 GCA_964483055.1 uncultured Victivallales bacterium | reverse complement strand
CGAGGGCGTCTTTCCGTTCAAACCATAAAAGAATCATCCGCCATGCCGTTCTTATGAAGGACGTTTCATTATTGTTCGCCATAATTCCAGCCTTTCGAAAGATCTGAATTCTCTTTGCCCGCGGACAGCGTACGCAATTCATCACGAAGCAAGGCAAGCATTTTTTCCTTGCGTCGAATTTTTTCCTGGATCTTCCGTGTTTCAATTTGCTCTTTGATCATTTGCATCTGCAAGCCCTTAGTCAGTTCCAGCTTAATTCTTTCGATCGCTTTTTTTCGCGCTTTCTCGCGTTCGTCAGTCATTCGAATCTCGGAAAACGCGAGCGGATTCGTCTTTTGAAATTCGCGTTTCTTAAACGACCATATGCATGAATGAAAAAAGAAAATGATATACAGAACTATCAATATGACCAGCGCGCAATATTTCACAATGCGCCAGGGCACGCGTCTTGTTCCGCCTTGCATGAATACCTCCGTTCGCCTGCAATGTTGTTCAGCCTCGCCTGGCGGCGCATCATTATCGGGCGCTCCTTTCCCTTGTCGTCGCCCTTCTCTTTCTTTGTTCGATCCGTTTTCTTGCTTTGTCTTTCGCTTCTTTCAAAGCTGATTTTATCGACGCGATCTTTTTTTCCGTGTCTTTTATCATGGCATTGACGCGGTTTAGATGCGCTTTTGCATTTATGTTCTCCGCAAGTTCATCTTCAAGTTCCTTGTCGGCTCGCTGTCCTTCCTGCGCAATGATCCTTGACCATGGATATTTGTCGAAATCGGGTTCCATCCCAGCCTCCGCCTTTTTCACTTCATAGGACCACCATTTCGATTCATTGTAGATTTCCATCTCTATTTCATTCTCGATCTCCTGTTCGATTCTGGCTCTTTGCTCCGTCTCGTATTTGTCTCTTCGCTCTTTTTGCTCGGCGGCTTTTCTTTTTTTCTCCTCTTTTCTTTCACGCGTCCTGTTCTTCTCGTTTTCCAGTGCAGCCATCAGTTTTGAGACGTCTTTTTCCTGCCTTTTAATATTATCTTGAATATCATCCGCATATAAATTGATCGCGTTTTCCGGCATTCGTCCCAGGGTCTTTCCGGCGATTGCGGCGATTCGTTTGAATTCCACCTCGCCGTCCGACGGCGCAAGGATCCATGATACGGCAAAAAGAAGAATCATGAAAATCAGAGCCGCATCGACGAGGGCGTCTTTCCGTTCAAACCATAAAAGAATCATCCGCCATGCCGTTCTTATAAAGGATGTCTTACCGAATTTCTCCATGATCAGTTCCATCCCAAAAAAGTTTTCACTTCTTCATCTTCAGACAGCATTTGCAATTCATTTTGAAGCGATTGAAGCTGTTTTTCCATTTTTGCCGTTTCCGCCTGAAGCTCTTCGGCTTCCTTTTGAAGCTTTGCGCGTTTCTCTTTCAACGCCGATTGAAAAAAAGCGTTTTTCGTTTTTTCGATGCATTTTTGGCGAATCGAGCTTTTTTCACGCTGCAATTTCATGTTAATTTCCAGCATAAAATCAGTCGGGAAAGAAAAATCCAATAATTCCGAAAAATCCGCGGAGATGTTTTCATCTTCGGCCGTTTCGAGTTCTTCGCGCAGACGAGCCTCTTTCTCAAGCAAAGCTTCGACCTTTGCGTCCAGGACAAAAACTTTTTCCATGTCAGTCTTTGAAATGGGGGGAAGAATGAACTGCGCCATCGGATCCCGGAACGACCATATGCATGAACGAAAGAAGAAGATGATATACAGAATTATCAATACGACCAGCGCGCAATATTTCACAATGCGCCAGGGCACGCGTCTTGTTCCGCCTTGCATGCCTGCCTCCGTTCGTTTGCAATGAGTTCTTTTTTGTCAACCGCAGGAGGACAATAATCCTTCGAATCGAAAAAAGTAAGTACGAAACGCAAGATTTTTTCTCTTCAGTTCAATTTTTTGTTGAATTTGCGCTGTTTGCGGGAACAACAAGGCGTTAGCGCTGTCTAAGCGTTGCAAAGGGAGGGTGTTCCGACGCAGAGGGGGCGTCGGAGCGAACATCGGAGGGGGTTCGTGCCGCCTCCATTCGGTCCGGATCATTTCGATCCGGACCTTTTTTCATGCCACGCCGTGCAGGAAAAGGAGCGCGGCGTCCTTTCCAGGAAAACGCCCGATCCCTCGCCGAGATGCGCAGCTCCTTGTTTATTGCAGAAGCGGCGCATGACTGACATTTTGCGCTTTTTTCCGGATTTTTCAGGTTTTCGACTTGAAATTCATCAAATTCGGCTTATAGTATGAGCCATATCGCAACTTGAGGCGTGATGGTCGAGCGGTTAAGGCAACGGTTTGCAAAACCGGTTCTGGTGGGTTCGACTCCCACTCACGCCTCCATTTTTTTTGATCTTCGCGCTGTCCGTTCCTCTACTCAGCACTTTCCATTCAGGCATTTTGATTCTTCAAGCTCGCCCGCTTCCGTGGAACAGCAATCGAGACAGGCAAAAGCTTCCCGTTGCGCGAGACGACGCTTGCCGCTTTCCAGATAAAAAAGCCGATGAGGACGCATGCTCTTCGCATTGCCATCGTCGAATGACGAAAAGAACGAAGATACGCGCTCTTTCATTTTTCGATGCGGTTTCAGGCATCCTGCAATCCCCGCCCGGTTCCGTGCGGCATTGCATGTTTTTTGCAAAACGTTCTTGATTTTTGAGAAAAGCATGCTATATTCATTGCAAGCAAAAATTCTTTTTGCGTCGGGATGTAGCGCAGCCTGGTTAGCGCGTTTGACTGGGGGTCAAAAGGTCGTGAGTTCAACTCTCATCATCCCGACCATTTTATTTTTAAACGCTTGCGGAAAACGAAAAGCTCTCTTTACGTCCGACTCGCGCTTCTCTTTTACGATCTTGCATTCGCCTTATCAATCGGTCGAACGAGCGAAAAAAAGCCTGAAAAAAAATGCGACAACCCGCTAAAATTCAATAGGAAGACGTGCGTTTATTCGCCAAGCTCTGTTTCCAAGGTATCTCGAATCAGGCGCGCCCCATGCTGTCGAAGCTGAAAAACAGCAAACGGCGTTCGTTTTGAAGATTCCTTGACGGCCGGATCGACTGCGACAGACGAATGGAGAGATGCGAACCGCATTCTTATGAGCCGCAAGCATTTTTGCAATTGCGCCTACGGCAAGACCGCAGCGCATGCGGGCATCTTTTCAACTTGAAAGCGCGCATCTGCTTCCGTCGAAAAAGGCCGCAACGGACGGATGTCGATCACGGAGATCATCATGCGCCCAAACGAACGATGCATCTCGAGCGCGGCTTGGAGAGATTGCAAAGGCGCAAAGGCGTCACGTGCGCGGCTTGGAGGAGCGGCCTTTGGTCGAAGAGCCTCCGGAACCGCGCCCCCTGCCCCGTCTGCGAATCGGAGAAGCCGAGCTCCGAGATTTCGGGGATCGCTTGGAGTCCGCGTCCGCACGACGCTGCGGCTTTTGATTTCGTCCGGAAGTCCGCTTCATGTCCGTCGCACGCGCGACGGCGGCGTTCCGCTGCGAACTGCGGGCGGGCGATGTCGCCGGCTTTCTCTTCCTTGCGCCGGAAGAGAAACGGTCTGCAGCAGACGCATCGTCGTCATAGGACGGACGGGAAATGCGTCGACCTGCGCTTCCCTTCTCTGATCGCGTCGGCTTTGCAAGACTCCTGCGCGCACCCCGCTCTGCGGACGGCTCGGACGCCGAGGACATGTTTCTCCGTATCTCGCGACGCTCCAAAAGAACCGCCGTCTCCAGATTCGCGGTGCCAGGAAACATGTCGAACACGCGTACCGCGGTGGGGAAATAGCCGCATCCCTGCCAGATGCGCAGCTCCTGCGGCTGCTGGTCGACCGAACAGAAGACGTGGACGACGCGCGCAGGCTTGCGTTCGGCTATGGCGCGGATGACGCCGTTGGACGTGCCTCCGCGCGGCGGATCGAGGATGAACAGCTCCTTGCCTTCCGGAGGCGGCAGATTCTCCAGCCACGCGGAAGAGACCGAGGCTGTCTGAAATCGAACGTCCGCGCCCTGCGCAAGATGTTCCGCATTGCCGATTGCCGCCCGCACGGCCGGCTCGTTGACGTCGACGCCAATCACGCGCCGGGCTGATTTCGCCATTCGGATTCCAAAAAGTCCGTATCCGCAATAAAGATCGTAGACGATCGATGCCGGAGTCGGCGCGAGCAGCTTTTCAATTTCCGCGACGAAAGGTTCCAGCATGGATTCGTTGACCTGCGAAAAAGCGACCGGGGGATAGAAGTATTTCAGTCCGCCGACCGTGACATCGAGATATTCCGGTCCGAAGTGCCGCCGCAACGTCCGACGGTCGAAACGGGAATCGAGATAGTATTCGGAGCGTGTTTCGTCCAAAAGGGTTTCAAAAGAAAGGACGCGCGGCTCCTCCTTGCGCAGAATTTCGGAAAGCAGCTTGACCTTGCGCATGACGGACGCATCCATATGGAAGAAGTTCAGAATCAAGGAACAGGACCTGGACGAACCGCGCAGAACGACATAATTCAGATTGCGGGCGAGCGGCGCATAGGCGGGTTTCGCCAGGGTCTTGCGGAGAAACGCATAGACTTCTCCGTGCAAGGGCGTCTCCATGGGAGAAACGACCGTTTCCGCTCGTTCGCCGCGATATCCGGTCGTCATTTTTACAAGTCCTCCGGAGGCGATGTGAATCCTGCGCTTGGAAGAGGTGCGGCAGGCGCGCGGCTCCGGAGAAGGAATCAGGGCTTTCAGCAAGGACGTCGGAAGGCGGCGCGCTCGCCAAAAGGCGCGGAGCGCCTCCAGCTTCGCGGCGCATTCGATCTCGTAGTCGAGCGACGCGAGCGGATCCTGCGGATCGCGCGTTTCAGGGAGCTCGACGCCAGCGTTTGCGAGCGCGAGAGCGACAGCGTTGGAATAGTGGAACTCGTCGCGTTTCTCCCGTTCTGGATTTTCCGCGTACGTTTTCGCCCGGGAGGAACGCCCGGCGGCGGTTCGGCCGTCGGAGGACCGCCCGGAGGCGAAGCTCTTGGAGGAAGAAGAAACCGTTCGTTTCGCTTTCATTTTTTTCATAAGGGCGACGCCTCTCTCAAGATTCCTGAAGCGTCGCCTTGACGCCAAGGGAATTCAGTTTCATCAACAGGTTTTCGTATCCGCGAAAGATGACGTCGGCATTATGCACGACGCTGCGGCCGCGCGCGCAGGACGCGGCGATGACCATCGCCATGCCGGCGCGAATGTCCGGACTTGGCAGTTCCGCTCCGCGCAGCTTCGCCGGCCCAGTGATCACGACCCGATGAGGATCGCAGACGATCGCATTCGCCCCCATGGAAATCAGACGATCGACGAAATAAAGGCGGCTTTCAAACATCTTCTCGAAGAAGAGGACGGTTCCCTTCGCTTGCGTGGCTGCGACGATAAGACAGCTCATCATATCGCTGGGGAACTGCGGCCACGGGCCGTCGGCGACGATCGGAATGGCATTCTGCGCATCCCGAATGACCTTCATCTTCTGCCCGGGATTCATGACGATATGATTTCGCATCAGACGGAACTTGATGCTGAAGCGCTCCATGACGCGACGGCACATCCAGTAGTGCCGCGGCTGAATCTTGCCTTCGATTTCAACGCCGCCCCCTGTCGCTGCGGCCATGGCGAGAAAGCCGGCCGCTTCGATATGGTCGGAATCGATCTCATACTCCGCGCCGTGCAGGGAATCCACCCCCTCGACGTACAAGGTATTGGAGTCCAGTCCGGAGATCTTCGCGCCCATGGCGTTCAGAAACTCTGCGAGCTGCTGGACGTGCGGCTCGGCGGCGGCGTTGCGGATGACCGTTCTTCCTTTTGCGAGTACGGCTGCAATCAAAATATGCTCGGTCGCAGTAACGCTCGCCTCGTCCAAAAAGATGTCAGCTCCGCTCAAACCGCGCTTGCCCAGCTGGAAATCGACGAAGCCGTCGTGAATGACCGACGATATTCCGAGTTTTCCGAGTCCGTAATAATGGGAATCGAGGCGGCGGCGACCGATGAAATCTCCGCCTGGCAATCCGATTCGAGATTCGCCGCAGCGCGCGGCCACGGCTCCGGCAAACAGAAACGATGCGCGCAAGGCGGCGCATTGCGAGGAGGGAAGAGATGTGCGAACGATCGAATCCGCTTGAATCGTCACGGTCGTTCCCTCGCGAACGACCTTCGCGCCAAGGCTGGAAGCCAGTTCCAGCATGACTTCCACGTCGCGAATGATCGGCATGTTATGCAGAACGACGGGCTCCTTCGTCAGGATGGAAGCGGCTACGATGGGAAGAGCCGCATTCTTGTTTCCGCCGGGGACCACGACTCCGGAAATCTTCGCGGGTCCGTCAATGATGATGCTTCGCATGCGAATTCGGATCCTTTCATTGAAAATTGGCTTCGAAAAAACATGCGGAATATACATCCGCTCGAGCGTCAGTTCAACATCGGAACGATGAAAAACACGCAAAAGAGCCCCCCTTCCCGAGCAAAGCGGATTTGACTTCTACGAAATGCACGGCTATATTCCTGCATCATCGCAAAACAGAAGAATGGGTCTCGCCGGAACACGGATCGTCCGCCGCAATCGAGAAAACGCGACTCGCCGCGTCCGCCGTTCAGGGAAAGACTGCAAATGACAAAAAAAGGTTCTACAGCGCAATGAAGACGAAAGCTCCCCAAGATTGCAGGTATGACATTCTCTCGCTCGGCGAAATCATGCTCCGACTCGATCCCGGTCCGGGACGCATCCATACTGCGCGCCGCTTCGACGTGTGGGAAGGCGGCGGCGAATATAATGTCGCGCGCGGACTGCGCCGTTGCTTCGGACTCCGAGCCGGAGCGATCACCGCGCTTGCGGACAACCCGATCGGCCGGCTTGTAGAAGACTTCATGCTGCAAGGAGGCGTCGACACGTCTCTGATCCGCTGGGTTCCTTACGACGGCATCGGACGCACGGTTCGCAACGGGCTGAACTTCACAGAGCGCGGATTCGGCGTTCGCGGCGCAATCGGGTGCTCCGATCGCGGCAATACGGCAGTCTCGCAGCTCAAGAAAGGCGATATCGATTTCGATTTCATCTTCGGCAGTCTTGGAGCCCGCTGGTTTCATACCGGAGGCATCTTCGCGGCTCTGTCCGACACGACGCCCGACGTCGTCGTCGAGGCCTTGAAGGCAGCGAAGAAGCACGGCACGGTGACAAGCTACGATCTCAACTACCGCCCGTCTCTTTGGAAAGCCATCGGCGGCAAGGAACGCGCTCAGGAAGTAAACAAGGAGATCGCTCAGTACGTGGATGTGATGATCGGCAACGAAGAGGACTTCACAGCATGCCTCGGCTTCGAGGTCGAAGGCGCGGATCCCAATCTCAGCAAGCTTGACACGGAAAACTTCAAGAAGATGATCGGAAAAGTCGTCGCCGCCTATCCGAACTTCAAGGCGGTGGCGACCACCCTCCGCGCCGTCAGGACCGCGACGGTCAATGACTGGAGCGCGATCGTCTGGGCGGACGGCGCCTTCCATCAGGCCAAGCAACGCGACGGGCTTGAAATCTTCGACCGCGTCGGCGGCGGCGACAGCTTCGCTTCCGGCTTGATCTACGGCCTCATGGAAAAAGACGACCCGGCGCTTGCCGTCGAATATGGCGCGGCGCACGGCGCGCTTGCTATGACGACGCCTGGCGACACGTCGATGGCACGTCTTGCAGAAGTCGAAAAGCTTGTCGGCGGCGGCGGCGCGCGCGTGGATCGTTGAAAATTTTTCAAAAAAAATTTCTTTTTACGGAAAAAAGGACTTGCAATCGCCGTGCCGCGTGGTAATGTTACTCAAAAATCATTCCCAGATCGCAATAAATCGAGTCTTTTCCATTAAGTAAGGAATCTGAGTCATGCCGGATCAGGAACCGCAGAAGCCGCAACGTCTGACGCTGAAACTGAAAACGCCGGGAACGCCGGCTCAATCGCCGCAACCGTCCGATCAGCCCGCCGCGCCACAGGCGCAGAAGGAACTGTCGACGCAGACCGCGCCGGTGACGACCTCAACGCAGTCTCTGCGAGCGACATCGACGATGAAGCTGAAGATCCTCTCTGCGGAGACCAACACGCCGGTTCCGCCGCATTCGGCCCCGCCTCCCTCTCAGGCTTCTTCCGTGCAACAGACTATCAATTTGCGTCCGCCCAGCGTTGGAACATCCCCCTCCGCGCCCTCCCCGATTCCGGCGGCGCGCCAGACGATCCGTCTGATTCCGAAGCCTGCGCCGAGCGGCGCTCCGCCGTCCGGCATTCAGACGACTTCTCCATCCCAGCCGACCATCAAACTTGGAGCGACGCCTTCCGCCTCGACATCGCCTTCGCAACAGACGATTCATCTTGGCGGCGCGCAAAGTCAGGCGCCGGGCTCCAGTCAGCCGACCATCAAGCTCAGTCCAAGTTCCGTCCCGCCCGCGTCGCAACAAACCATCAAGTTGCACGGCGACTCGCAATCGCCCGCCTCAAAGCAAACGATTCGTCTCTCTGTGAAGCCCCCCGTCGCTCCGGCGCAGAATGAGGCCGGCGCGCGCACCATTCATATCCCGTCCGCCTCGTCGCCTGCGGCAGCCGCGCCGCAAACGACTCCGGAGGCGGTGACGATGGTTTCCCCGCTTGCCAAGGAGCAGGAAAAGATTTCCGGCAAGAAGAAGATGTCTCTTCGCAAGGATCGTTCCGCTGACAGCATGCCGCAGGATGTTTCCAAGCTTAAGGCTAAGGCGGAGTTGGCGAAAGCGGAACCCAACGGGTGGTTCCTCGCATCCTCGATCGTCGCTGCTCTGATCGTGTTCTTCATGACATTCTACTTCATGGCGCAATACCTCAACATCTATCAGGGCGGGGAGCTCAAGGCTCCGTTCCTGCATCAGGCGCTGATCAAGTAATCTCCTTGCGACATTAAAGACGTGATCGACGCAACGCTCCCCAAGGTCTCTCAAGCCCTTGCGGAGCTTTTTTCTTCCCGCCTTGCAAACATAGACTGCTGCGCTGGAGCGATGAATTCGAAAGTTCCTTCCGAACGTCGTCTTCGACAAGCGCCCCCTGTTCGTTTTCGCTCTGCCGCCCCGCCATTCACGGTTGAGAGGCGCTCGAAAACGCGCAGCAAGACGGCTCAGCCGGCATTGACGCCGCGACATCGCGCTTCGTTTTTTTCTGCGAGCGCCAAAGCGCGGATGCCGCAAGTGGAATGAAATGACTTCGATGAACACAGCGCGTTGCGAGAACGTCTGCGATGAGCAATCGCGCTCCGCCTTCTCTAATTTTTACAGAAACAGAATTGCATAATCCCTCCAATCATGCCGAAGCCGCATGCGCCATCGAGATCGCGTTCATGCTTCCTACGCACGAAGGTTGCGCGGGACAAGGAAGCTGAAAAGACTATAACGCGGAGGCGCCGTCTTTTTGGCAACGATGCAATGAAGACGAAAATTTGACGACATCGCCTCTTGACATTCCAAAAATCGCGTTTATAATTATTAGACAAAGCATGAGAACTTCCATACGACATCCGAGGTTTCTGTTCCAATGGGTCGATACAAGCTTCTGAACACGCCGACAATCCGGCGCATGCCGTCCTATCTTCATAAGCTCTACCGCATGCGCCTGGAAGGCGAAACCTATGTTTCCTGCACGGACCTGGCGCAGTACATGAACATCGAGCTGATTGTCGCTCGCAAGGATGTAGCGATGACCGGACTCGCCGGTCATCGCCGCTATGGATACAAGATCGACGAACTGATTCAGGCGATCCGGAACTTCATCGGCTGGAGCGACCCCATCACCGCAACCCTCATCGGCGCGGGTTCCCTCGCCTCCGCGCTTCTGGGATACGACGACTTCGCCACCTACGGACTCCGAATCGAATCGGTGTTCGACATCGACCCCAACAAGATCGGACGGAGCATTCACGGTCACGAGGTGTTCGACATCGCCACGATTTCCAAGCGCCTCACTCCGCATCTGCCGAAGATCGGAATCATCTGCGTCTCCAATACGGCGGCGCAGGAAGTGGCGGACATCCTGATCTCCATCGGGATTCGCTACATTTGGAACTTCGCGAACGTCTGTCTGCAAGTCCCTGACGACATCATCGTCCAACGAGAGGTGATCGCCGGAGGCTTCGCCGTACTTGCCGCAAAAATCAAGAACGTCGAAGCCGGAGGCCCTCCTGCCTATGGAGAGTGATCGTACTGAATCGACGACCCCTTTTTTCTAAAACAAGAACGGTCCGTCTCAGTCGAAACGCATTTGAAATTCGTCCATTCTCCCCACTCCCGCCTCACCTCTTTTCTCTCTCTCACTCGCACGTAGCTCGACCAAAA
>CAZAAM010000047.1:0-1606 GCA_964483055.1 uncultured Victivallales bacterium | reverse complement strand
TCGTCCATTCTCCCCCCCCTCGCTGACCCGCCCCCCTCCCCTCGAAATGCAAGAAGCCCGTCAAAACTGGATTCGAACGCCGCAAACGACCGGACTGCGGCGTCTATGCGATCCGTCTCTCAGCCATATTTCTTCGCACTCGCGTTGGCAACTGATCTTGAAAACCCCGCTAGATGATAAAAAAATATCAAATATTTTTGAAAACACTCTTGAATTTTCGCGCAACGCATGTACATTATGGACCTGCTAAAAAAATATCAACCGCGCGTTCTCGATATTAAAACATCAACAAAGCACATGGAGGTGCAGATATGAGCGAAGACAAAACCAAGAACACCGCTCCGGAGAAAACAAAGGAGGAGCTCGATCGCGAGAATCTGGAACAGATCATCGCGCGAGTTCAGGCCGCGCAGAAGGTCTATGCGACCTACTCGCAGGCCCAGGTGGATGCGATCTTCCGCGCTGCGGCGCTCGCCGCGAACGAAGAACGCATTCCGCTGGCAAAAATGGCCGTCGAAGAAACCGGAATGGGCGTGATCGAAGATAAAGTGATCAAGAATCACTTCGCCTCCGAATACGTCTACAACAAGTACAAGGATGAAAAGACCTGCGGCATCATCGAAACCGACGACGCGTCCGGCATCATCAAGCTGGCGGAGCCGGTCGGTCTGATCGCCGGCATCGTTCCGACCACGAACCCGACCTCCACCGCGATCTTCAAGTCCCTTCTCACCCTGAAGACGCGCAACGGCATCATCTTCAGCCCGCACCCGCGCGCCAAGAAGAGCACCATCGCGGCGGCCAAAATCGTCCTCGATGCAGCGGTCAAAGCCGGCGCTCCGGAAAACATCATCGCCTGGATCGAAGAGCCGACCGTAGCTCAGAGCCAACACCTCATGGGACATCACGCGATCAATATGATTCTCGCCACCGGCGGCCCGGGCATGGTGAAGGCGGCGTACTCCAGCGGCGTTCCGGCGCTCGGCGTCGGACCCGGCAACACGCCTGCGCTCATGGACGAGACCTGCGACATTCAGATGGCAGTCAGCTCCGTTCTTCAGTCCAAGACCTTCGACAACGGCATGATCTGCGCCTCCGAACAGTCCGTCGTGGTTGTGGAAGCCATCTACGACGCGGTGAAGGCCGAGTTCACGAAGCGCGGCGCCTACATTCTCAATGAGAAGGAAGCGGAAAAGGTCGCGAAGACGATCGTCGTCGACGGCAAGCTCAACGCCAAGATTGTCGGACAAAGCGCGACCAAGATCGCCGAAATGGCCGGAATCAAGGTTCCGGACTACACCAAGGTTCTCATCGGCGAAACCGATGGCGTCGGCAAGGCCTATCCGTTCAGCGTCGAAAAACTCTCCCCTGTTCTCGCCATGTACAAGGTCAAGGACTTCGACGAAGCCATCAAGCGCGGACAGGAGCTGCTTGCGTTCGGCGGTCTCGGACATACCTCCGTGCTCTACACCAACCCGCACAACATTGACCGCATCAATCTCTTCGGCGATGTCATGCCGACCTGCCGCACGCTGATCAACATGCCCTCCAGCCAAGGCGCCATCGGCGACGTGTTCAACTTCAAGCTGGATCCGTCCCTCACGCT
>CAZAAM010000046.1:0-12128 GCA_964483055.1 uncultured Victivallales bacterium | reverse complement strand
CAAGGCCCTTCGCAATACCATGGACAAGAAAGGATTTTCTTTTGTCGAATTTCTTTCCGGCTGCCCGGTCAACCTGAAGATGGACGCGGTCCGGACGAACCGGTGGATCGACGAAGACATGGCGAAGATCTTTCCGCTCGGCGTCTATAAGGACGTCGCAGCGGAGCGCGATCCGATCGTCCGTCCCGAGCCGGTCTTTGATGCGGAAAAGGTAATCGATCTTCTTTATCCGGACGAGCATGCCAGCAGCATTTCGGACCATGTTCTTTCCTCGCCGCTTTTCGATCGCGAACTGCGCGTGAAGATCAGCGGATTCGGCGGGCAGGGCGTCCTGTCGCTCGGCTATGTGCTTGCGATTCTGGGCAAGCAGCGCGGTTTGAACGTTTCCTGGCTTCCTTCCTACGGTCCGGAAATGCGCGGCGGCACGGCGAATTGTTCGGTCGTCTTTTCCAAGGATCACATCGGATCGCCGCAAGCGGACAGCGACTGCAACATGCTTGTCTGCATGAATCAGCCGTCGGTCGATAAGTTCCTGTCGCAACTGGCGCCTGGCGGCGTCCTGGTCTACGATTCCTCTACGATCCGACTGCCGGAAGTCCCGAAGGACAAGTACGTATACGGCCTGAACGCTGGCGATTTGGCGAACCATATGGGCGACCTGCGAACCGCGAACAGCGTCATGCTCGGCGCAATGGCCTGCGCGCTCAGCGAAAACTTTTTGAACGAAACGGATCGCGCCGTGCTGGATACAGCAATGGAAGAGGCGATTTGCGAAATGTTTTCAAAGAAGCGCAAGGCATTGGATATCAATATCAAGGCATATCGCCTAGGCAGAAGCGGCGTGACGTTCCGGAGCGTTCCGGAATCCTGACTGCCGTCTCCGCCGCGCAAGCGAAGAACGGAGTCTGACATGAATCGAATCTACTACTTCAGTTCCACGGGAAACACGCTTGCTCTCGCACGCAAGTTCGCAGAGAAGATCGGCGATGCGGAGCTGTCGCCCATTGCGGATCTCGACCGCTCTCAGCAGGTTGACTTTTCGGGCGCGGACACTGTTGGAATCTTTTCGCCCGTCTACTGCTTCGGCCTGCCGCAGATCGTCTGGGCGTTCGCCAAGCGCATCAGGCAGGCGGCGGACGGCGCGTCGAAACCCTATTGCTACGCCTTCTTCACCTGCGGCGGCATGAAGGGCTCCGCGCGCTTCATCCTGCAGGAGCTGATGGAGAAATGCGGCTATAAGCTTTCCAACGCCTTCGTCGCCAAAATGCCGTCCAATTACATCGCATTTCTCAATCCGCCTTCCGAATCGCGCATGAAGAAGCTCTTCGCAAAGGCGGACGAGACCGTCGATGCGGCGGTGGCGGACGTTCTTGCGCGCAAGGAGCCGGAGGTCGTGCGCGTCTTTCCCTGCGACGCGATTTCCGATCTGGTGGCGAAGCGCGCGACGGCGATCCTGCATGACTATGACAAATATTTCTGGGTCAAGGATGACTGCAACGCATGCGAATTGTGCGAGCGCATCTGCCCGGAATCCAACATCATCATTCAGAACGGCATGCCGACATGGCACAGCCATTGCATTCAATGCATGGCGTGCGTGCAGTGGTGTCCGAAGCAGGCGATTCAATTCAAGCAGGCGACCCTGAAGCGCAAGCGCTATCATCATCCGGACGTTCAGGCCGACGATCTGATCCTGAAAATCTGCAAATAAAGCGCCGTCAGGATCTTTGGCGTTCATGTCCGTCGTCGGCTCCCGGCGCGTTTCGCGCGCTTCGCATGACAGCGCGGCCGCATGAAGAACAGGACCGATGAATCGTGCATGCCGTCGCGACCGTCAGCCGGAGCGTCGCGCCGTTCGAATGCCTTCTTGCGATTTCGCCGCATCGCTTTCAGATTCTGTTTTCCGGCTCTGCAGAGAATCATGCGGGCGGCATTGCGTCCGCCGTCTTCGTCCCGATTGCGATCTTCGCATGATGCGGCCGTCGAAGAGGGATTCCTTTCGGACGAAATCTTGCGGCTCCATGCTCCTCATGTTCCGCAAGCGATGCCGGACTCCGCTCTTCAGCGGAAATAGGCGAGAATGCCGTCTTCCGCCGTTCGAACGATGCGTTTGGCGATGCGTCTGAGCGCGTCAAGCTCGTCTTCGTCGATGTTGCAGTTTGTGAAGTGCGCGGAATATAGCAGCGGCAGTTCGCCCAACGCAGCGCAGTCGTAGACGCGGCACCCGTCGATGCGGATTTGGAAGAGTCCCTTCAGAGGCGAAAAGATCTTGCACGAAATCGGATCGCGGGACGCGATGGCGACATCTTCCAAACGCGGAAAGCGGACGAGTTCCGCGGGATCGAACGCCTTCGCATTGAAGTAAAGCGTGCGCGTCTCCTCGGATCGGAGTCCGTTGAAATCGATGGAGTCGCAGGCGTCCAGAAAAAGACGGCGGCAGATCATTCCCTTGGACAGGACGACGGAATCGCCGGACACGCTCAGAGAAGCGACGGAAAGACGCAGATCCGCATCCGTCCCTTCCCAACGGGTCGCGTCTCGGATTTGCCAGGAGAGGAACGGGAACTCCTGCGCCGCGCGCCAGTCGAAGACTCCGTCGCGCGGCGCGACATCCAGCACGACATGTTCGTCGACTGCCTTGGCGATCGCCGCCAGATCCTCCGGCGTCCAGTCGATCAGCTGGATGCGCCGCATGCCGCCGGGATGCATTGGATTGCCGACCGCGCCGCAGGAGATCGGTTCGTTGCCGCTGTGCGAGACGCTTGCAAGGTAGGGGCAGGCGAAAAGCTCTGTCACATCGCCTCCGGGCACGGAGACGTGCACAAAGAGCGGCGCCTGCGGAATCTCCTTCCTAAGAGCCTCGTTCGTCAAACGAAACATGCGATCGGCGGGAATTCTGCGAAAAACCGCTTCGCAATAATTCGCCTTGGCCGCGGAGCGTCGGACGGAGACGTCTTCCGGAGCGAGTCCGTTGGCGATTGCGAGCGATCGTGCGACGTCGTCGGCTTCCCGCGCCGGCGCGCAGCCGGAACACGTTGAAAGCGCAAGAGCAAGCGCGCAAGCTGCGGCGCGAAGCGTGAGAGCGCGTTGGCAGCGCGAGGATTCCATGTCTTCATCTCCTTGTTCGTCGGAAATCGCCGTCGTTTCTTGATCGCGCGCCGTGCGTCGGCGGAACGGAACGCATTGCGGATACTATACGGCGAACATGCGCCGAATTCAATTTTCGGGCGCGGAAAAGGAACGATTTTCCGGCATTTTGCGCGTATGCGCGCGTGCATGCGGTTTGCAAATCGCCTTTTCCATGCTATATTGCCTCATTGCTGTTTTCAGAAAGAACCTTATGGGGAGCATTTTCATGTCGCAAGAAGAAATCATGAATTCCGCCGCTTTCGTCGGCGCCGCGCCTCCGGACGCGCCGCAGGAGAAGGATTTCGGCTATACCGCAGACAAGATTACCGTTTTAGACGGATTGGAAGCCGTCCGCAAGCGTCCGAGCATGTACATCGGCGACACCGGACAACGCGGTCTGCATCATCTGGTCTATGAAGTCGTGGACAACAGCATTGACGAAGCCCTGGCCGGCTACGCGCGCCGCATTCAGGTGACGATTCATCCCGGCGACAGCATCACGGTCCGCGACGACGGGCGCGGCATTCCGATCGACATGCATAAAGAGCTCGGCATTCCGGCCGTCGAAGTCGTCATGACCGTTTTGCATGCAGGCGGCAAGTTCGACCATAATTCTTACAAAGTGTCCGGCGGTCTGCATGGCGTCGGCGTCTCCTGCGTCAATGCGCTTTCATCATGGATGCGCGTGGAAGTGCATCGCGACGGCATGGCGTATGAAATCGGCTTCGAGCGCGGCGACACGACGGAAAAGCTGCATCCGCTTCACGCGGTCGACGACCGAGGCACGATCGTAACCTTCCAGCCGGATCCGACGATCTTCGCGGAAACGACGATTTACGTTTGGAACATACTTGCAAAACGCCTGCGCGAGCTTGCGTTCCTGAACAAAGGCGTGACGATCGAGCTGATCGACGAGCGCGAGGATCCCCCGCGCAAAGAGACCTTCCATTACGAAGGCGGCATCAGCGAATTCGTGAAGGCCTTGAACGCCAACAAGGAGCTCGTGCATCGCGATATCATATACATCCACAAGGAACGCAACGGCATCGACGTGGAAGTGGCGATGCAGTACAATACCGAGTTTCAGGAAAACGTCTTCAGCTACGCGAACAATATCTGCACCGGCGAAGGCGGAACGCACATGGTCGGCTTCCAAAGCGCTCTCACGCGCACCGTCAACAACTATGCCAAGAGCGCCAATCTGCTCAAAGGCGACAAGCCCATGACCGGACAGGATGTCAAGGAAGGCTTGACCGCCGTCATCAGCGTCAAGGTGCCGGATCCGCAGTTCGAAGGTCAGACGAAGACAAAGCTCGGCAACAGCGAGGTGAAGGGCATCGTCGATTCCGTCGTCAGCGATGCGCTTGGCACGTTCCTGGAGGAGAATCCGGAAGTCGCCCGACAAATCGTTGAAAAGGCCATCGTAGCGTCTCGCGCCCGCGAAGCTGCGCGCCGCGCCAGAGAGCTTGTGCAGAGAAAAGGCGCCCTGGAGGGATTCTCCCTGCCCGGCAAGCTCGCAGACTGCGAATCCCGCAACGCCGAGGAATGCGAACTGTTCATCGTCGAGGGACAGTCGGCAGGCGGTTCTGCAAAGCAAGGCCGCAACAGTCGTTTCCAGGCGATCATTCCAATCCGAGGCAAGTTGCTGAACGTGGAGAAGGCGCGAACGGATAAGGTTTTGGAAAACAAGGAGATCCAATCTTTGATCGCGGCGATCGGGTGCGGCGTCGGCAACGATGAATGCAATTTGGAGAAACTCCGCTACTATAAAATCGTCCTGATGACCGATGCCGACGTCGACGGCTCTCACATCGCGACTCTTCTGCTGACGTTCTTCTTCCGCGAGCTCAAGCCGTTGATTGAAAACGGACACATCTATCTTGCAAAGCCGCCGCTGTACAAGGTCACAAAGAAGAAAAACGAACGCTATATCGACAGCGACGAGCAGCTGGACAAATACCTGATTTCGCTTGGATGCGAAGAGGTGGAAGTGCGCAGCGCGGCAAGCGGAGAAGTTATTCAAAAGGAAGAGCTTGCGCATATTACGTCGTTTGTCGAGCGCGCCCAGAAGATTACGCAGGGGCTGCATCGTCATGGCATCGATCCGCAGCGCTATCTGGCGCTCGGCCGTGACGGGGCGTTTCCCGCCGCGCTGGTCGTCGTGCACGAAACGGACGGCTCCGTCACGGAAACGTTCGTCTACACCGGAGAAGAGGAGACTCAAACGATCGCGGAGGCGGAAAAGCGCCTCCCGCCGCGCGAAATCCCGGACGGCGTCGAAGGAACGGCGTCGCTCGGCATGCATCCGGCGATCGACGTCATCCGCATCTACGAGGCGGCTTCCTGCGAGGAGCTCGGTCGCGAAATTGCGGCGTCAGGCCACGATCCCCGCACGGTCTTCCACGGAGACGAACCGTTGTTCAAGGTCGCGTGGAACGGTTCGGAGTTTCCGGCTCACTCGATGTCCGATCTGTTCAACACGATCAAGAAGGCCGGTCGCGAAGGACTTAAGATTCAACGTTACAAAGGCTTGGGCGAAATGAACGAGGACCAGCTCTGGGAGACCACGATGGATCCGGAGCGGCGCAAGATGATTCGCGTGACCATGGAGGACGCCGTCGAGGCCGAACGAATCTTTACGCTCCTCATGGGCGACGCCGTCGATCCGCGCCGGGAATACATCGAACGACATGCCGCCGGCGTCAAGGACTTGGACATTTAAGACAACGAACGATTCGAAAGGACCCCAGCAATGGCGGAAAAGAAAGCAGACAAGGCCGCGCAGGCCGCGGCCGGCGCGAACGATCGCGACAAGAATCTCAGCGTCGCGATCGGGCAGATCGAAAAGGAATTCGGCAAGGGCTCCATCATGCGCCTCGGCGATAATCGCGTCGTCGACGTCCCGGTCATCAGCACCGGCGCGCTCTCCTTGGATATCGCCCTCGGCATCATGGGACTTCCGCGCGGACGCATCATCGAAATCTTCGGTCCGGAATCCTCCGGAAAAACGACGCTTTGTCTTCATGTGATCGCGAACGCGCAGAAGGCGGGCGGAACGGCGGCCTTCATCGACGCCGAGCATGCGGTGGATCCGGTTTACGCCAAGAAGATCGGCGTCAACATCGACAGCCTGCTCATTTCGCAGCCTGATTGCGGCGACGATGCGCTGAACATCGCCGAAATGCTTGTGCGCAGCAATGCGGTGGACGTCCTCGTCATCGACTCCGTCGCCGCGCTTGTTCCCAAGAGCGAAATCGAAGGCAACATCGGCGATTCCTTCATGGGACTGCAGGCGCGCCTGATGTCGCAGGCTCTGCGCAAGCTGACGCCTGCGATCAGCCGCAGCCGCACATGCTGCATCTTTACCAACCAGATTCGAGAAAAGATCGGCGTCATGTTCGGCAATCCGGAAACGACGCCGGGCGGCAACGCCATGAAGTTCTATTGCTCCGTCCGTCTTGACATCCGCCGCCTTCAGCCGCTCAAGAACTCCTCCGGCGAATCGGTCGGCGCGCGCACTCGCGTGAAGGTCGTCAAAAACAAGCTGGCCGCGCCGTTCCGCGTGGCCGAGTTCGACATCATGTGGAACGAAGGAATCAGTCGCATCGGGTCGATTTTGGACGTGGCCTGCGACATGGGAATCATTGAAAAGCGTGGAAGCTGGTTCTCTTTCGAAAACGAACAGCTCGCTCAAGGACGCGACGCCGTCAAAGCGTATCTTCAGGAGAACCCGCAGATCGCGGAACGCATCTATCAGAAGATTCGCGAAGAGCTGAAGCATCGTCGCGACGCAGAGACCGGAACCGCCGCTCCGGCGACGGAAGCTTCTTCCGCAACGGCTCCTGGTCCTTCGCCCGTCGCGTCGCGATCTCTGGAGTCCGTTCCTGCGGAACATCTTGAAAAACAATAACCGGAGGACAATAATGGACGTTCCCGGAAGTCCATGGCGCGTCTTTTCCCCCTTGCGCCGGCTCGCCGCAGCGTCGTTCGCTTGCCTGTTCATGGCGCAGGCCGTTTCCGCGTTCGGCGCTGTTTGGGAACGCGGATTCCCCGACAAGGAGTCCGGCGATCTCGCGCTTGCCGATCGCGAATACGGCACGGCCGCCAGCTTCTATCGAAAATACCGTCAGGAAGCCGCTCGCATGGGCAATGTCGACGCGGTGCGCGACGCGTATGCGTGCGAGCTGGACGCTCTGATTTCCGGCGGCATGGCGGATCAGGCGGAAGCCCTGTTGAAGACGTATCGGGAAGCGTTTCCTGATTTGGACCCCGTCTCCCTTTCGATTTGGCAGGCGGACATCTATCTCCAGCAGAGAAAGCTCGACGAGGCCGACGGACTTCTAAAAAAACTGCCGACCGATCTGGAGCCGATCGCACGCCGTCTGCACGTCCTGGCCAATCGTGCGCTGATCGCGGAGCTGAAGCAGAACTATCGGGAATCGGCCGCTCTTTACGCTGAAATTTCGAAGCTTGCCGGAAAGACGGCCTTCGGGCGTCGCGCCGTGGAGCGGCAGGCTCTTGCGCTGGGCGCCCTGGGGAAGACCGACGAAGCCTTCCTTGCGCTGAAGGACATTCCGATTTCCGAAACGAAACGCGACGTCGAAGCGCTTTCCCTGCTGAACATCTATCTGACGATGCGTTCCAAAGGCATGGATTCCGTTCTCGGCGAATGGGCGTCCTTTCAGGCCAACGCCCTGCCGCGCAAGGACAACTTCTTTTACTTCGCGGCAAGCCTGATCGCCGAGGACTGCGTTCGTCGCAGGGACTGGCGGAAGGCGATCGAGGCCTATGAACTGGCGTACTCCTACGCATCCGTCCGCGAGGATTCCTTCCGTGCGCTGAACGGATTGATCGCCGCGTTCGAACGCCTTGACGATCCGGAGACCGCCTCGCGTCTCGCATTGGAGATGCTGACGCTCTTCCGCGGTCCGGACATTACGCCGGACTTCAAGCTTCGGATCGTTTCCATGCTCTGCCGCGCCGGGCGCTTTCAAACGGCGCTGCGCGTCGCCCAAAGCGTTTTGAACGACGCTTCCCTGCCGAGCAAAATCCGCGAGGACGTTTATCGGGCCTCTCTTGATCTGTTGCGTACGAGCGGAGGCGCCTCCGAGGCGCGCGCATTGGTGGATTCGTATTACCGCGACTCCGCCCGCGCTTCCGAACGGAAGATGGATCTGGCACTGATTCTGAGCGGGGAGAACCGCTATCGCGAGGCGGCCGGCATTCTGATGACCGTCGCCGGCGAAACCGCCGGCAAATTGCGTCAAGAGGCTTTGATGCGCGCGATGGACAACTTCTACAAAGGCGGTCTTTACAAGGAAGCGCTCGCCATCGGCGATTCGCTCCGGAAGGAGCCGGAGGTCGATCCGAATGTGCTGTACCTTTCCGCTTCGTGCTCCGAACTGCTGAAGCGGCGTTCCGAGGCGCGCGAAAGCTATCTGGAATACGAACGGAAGGCGCCGAAGACGCAGGAGACCGCCGAACGCCGCGCGAACGCTCTGTATGCCGCCGGACAGCTCTGCGTGCAGGACGACGAGCCGGAGGCGGCGAAGGAAATATTTCTTCGCCTGCTGAAGGACTATCCGGAAAGCTCTTTCATGGAAGCCGGAAGCTATTGGCTGATCCATGTCTATTACACGCTGGGAGATGAAATCAACGCCGAGCGCGAAACGTGGCGTCTGATCGAGCGCCGTCCCGATTCCGAATACGCTTATGCTGCGATGTACCGTCTTGCAAAGCATTACAGCGACATGGCCGGAGGCGACAACAAGGCGGCGTCCACGCTCCTGCAGCTCGTCAAGCAAGACAAGCATCCGGAGATACGCGCCCGCGCTCTCTATGAAATGGCGCAGCTCTGCATCCGCCGCGGCGACCATGTGGAGGCTGAAGCATGTCTCCGCCAGCTGGAACGCGACTTTGCCGATCCTGTTCATCAAGCCTGGGCGCACTACCTGCGCGGCGACTCCCTGCGGGCTCGCAATCTCTTCGCGGACGCGCAGGCGGAGTATCGCCGCGCCGCCGCTCTGCGCCCCGGAACGCTTTTGGAGCAGGCCGCGCTCGGCTCCGCCGCCGACTGTTTGTTTGCAGAAGCTTCGTTGCAGAATTCGCCGTCCATGTTCCGGACTGCGGCGCAAGGCTACCAAGGCGTGCTTGATCTTCCGAATCTTTCCCGCGAATATCGCGCCATGGCGCTCTACGGATACGCCGCCGCCCTGCTTGGCGCCGGACAGGAGGACGCCGCCTTCGCCGAATTCCGCAAGCTGCTCTATCTCATTCCTCCGAGTCAGGCGAAGACGCGCACGATCGAAGCCTATTGGATCGTCCGCGCCTCTCGCGAACTGGAGCGTCTTGCGCGCAAGGATCCGTCCATCGACCGCATCGACACGGCCATTTCCGCAATGAGATGGCTTGGACAAAGCGAAACGGGCGATCCGCGCGACCTGCGAATGCGGATCCGATCTCTTCGCAAGATTCAAACGAAACCCATCGCTCAGGAGAACGTGGAACAATGAAATACATTCAAATCGCTCTGCAGGGCGGCCCGATCATGTACGTCATCATCCTTTGCGCGCTGATCGCCGCTTACATCTTCTTTCTCAAATGGTTTCAGTACTACCGCGCTCAAGTCAGCGTGGATGAGATCGTCACCGGTCTGATCAATGTTCTCGGCCGGGACGGCATGATCGAAGCCATGACGCTTTGCGACAATACGCCGGGGCCGGTCGCTCGTCTGCTGGCGAGCGGCATCAACGCCTACCGCAACGGCGACGACATCAAGGAGGCGCTGGAGGCGCAGTCGCTGATCGAAGTGCCTCGTCTGGAGTCGCGTCTGAACATTCTTGCCACGATCGCCTACGTCGCGCCGCTGCTTGGTCTGCTCGGCACGGTCATCGGCATGGTCGATTCCTTTCAGGTGATGGAGGCTTCGGCTTCCGGATCCTCGGCGTCGATTCCGGAGCTTTCCCACGGCGTCTACAAGGCTCTGATGTGCACCGCAGCCGGACTTTCCATCGCCATCCCGTGCCACATCGGATACAATTATCTGCTGGCCCGCGTGCAGGATTTCTGTCTCGACATGGAGAAGGCCTCCGCGGAAATCATGTACTTCTTCCACCATCATGCGCGGTCGGAACATGAGAACTGAGATCAAGACGGAACTGGTCGTGCGAGTTCGCCCGACTCTGAAGGCCTTTCGCGGAATTCCGTGCTTCGTGCCGTTCTTCTGCGTCTTCTTCATCCTGCTGGTATTCTTCATTGTCGGAACCAACTTCGTGCCGATTCACGGCATCCCGGTTGATCTCCCGCGCGGAATCGGCGAGACCGTCTACGCCTCGCGCACGTTCATCGTCACGATCGACCGCGACGCGAACATCATCTTCAACGACCATATCAGCAAGGACATCTCCAGCATCAAGCCTTTGATCGCGGACGCCTTGCGCTCCCTTACGAACAATCCGGAAGGCGAGCGCCTCATCATTCGCTGCGACGTCAATGCGCCCATCTCCGCGCAATGGGATGTCCTGTCCATGGCCAAGGAACTGAACGTCAACGCCGTTCTGATCGGCGGTCAAAAGGACGAAGCCGAAAAGACCACCTTTACGGAAACGGAATGACATGAGACGAACGGCGACAAGAACGATGCATGGACCTTTCCTCAATCAGGGACCGGCGTTGGAACGCGCCAGACCCTCGTTCCTGTTTCTTCTGGCGCTTGCGATTCTGCTGTTTCACGCGGGACTGCTGTTCGTCTTTTATCCGGTCGCGCCGGAATCCCCGGAGCGCATCCGCAGACGCACGACGATCCTGCTTTCCGAGGGAGACCCTGGCTATGAGAATATCCGCGCCCTGCTGCGTCAGTACGCTCCGGGCGCGCTGATCCATCCGCCGGAGGGCGTGAGTTATTCCGCGCTCCAGGGGCGCATGCCGTTCGTTCCAGAGTACGTGCCCGCCGCCGCGCCGTTGCCCGATCTGGTTCCGCATGCGCTGCCGGAAATTCCGATGGTTGATTTCATTGCCGCCTCGGCGCCCCTGATCGTGCCGAAGGACTGGTCCGCGGCGAATCCGCCCATCGCGCCTGTCTCCGTTTCCTATCCGGCGTGCTTCCTGAACGGAAGTCCTTTCCAGTCGAAACCGTTCCGTCTGTCGGAGCGCGATGCGCAGGATCTTCAGCGGAATCCGCCGTCGCGCACGACGATCCTTGCCTCGTCCCGCGCGGGCGAAGGCTTTCCCTATGAAACGAGCATCGTCGCATCTTGCGGCAACGATCGTCTTGACTTTTTGGCGCAGGGATTTTGGGATCGTGAATTGAACGCGCACGACTGCATCGCCGCCGCGCGCGACCCCAATGCGGTTTTGGAAGTCGTCTGGTCCCCAAGGATTTCCGGCGAAACGCACGAATCGAAGCAGGAGGCGCGCCCATGATTCCATTGCAGACCGAACACATCTTCACGCTGTATTTCGCCGTCTGGTTCTTCGTCATCGCCGCAATGTGGTTCTTCGACGAGCTGCGCAAGCGCAAGACCCATCAGGACTCCGTCGTCAAGGAGCGTCTCTACTTCTGCGGCAACTGCCACTTCATCTTCATGGCGAAGACCGACAGCGAACACATCACACGTTGTCCCCGCTGCAATGAAATGTGCTTCCTCAAAAAGCGCAAACGCTTCTGACGCGCCGCCGTCCGCCTGCGCCCAAAATCCGCATTCCGCTCCAGTCGCGAAGAGAGCGACGCGTTCCGGATGCGAAGTCCGCCTGCGCTTTCATGCATGAAAACGGATTTCCGAAGCGCGTCGTTTTGACGCGCCTAGATCGGAAGCTCGCCGGCGAGTTCGTCGTCCGCAGACTCTTCCCCGAGCCCGAGTCTCAGCGCAGCGAGGCGCATGATCTTGATGAGCCTTTCCGCGTAAATCGCGACGATGGAAGGATAGCCGGGCGCCATTTCGAACAAAAGAGCCGCGGCGGCAAGCCCGGCGACCGCGTCGCGAAAAACGAGTCGCGCAATC
>CAZAAM010000045.1:0-12384 GCA_964483055.1 uncultured Victivallales bacterium | reverse complement strand
TTTTCTTGTCGCTTCAGGAGGCGATGACGCCGTTTTTGAGCTCGATGGCGCGATCAGCAAGATCGGCGACATGTCGATCGTGCGTCACCATGACGATCGTCGTTCCCTGTTCGGCGTGCAGGCGTCGGAAAATGTCGAGAATGCCGGTTCCGGTCGCCGCATCGAGATTGCCGGTCGGCTCGTCCGCGAGAAGAAGATCCGGTTCATTCATGAGGGCGCGAGCGATTGCCGCGCGCTGCTGCTCTCCGCCGGAAAGCTCGTTCGCTCGATGACGCATGCGGTCGGCGAGCCCGACCATTTCCAAAAGTTCGGTCGCGCGCGGACGGCATTGGCGTCTGGATTTTCCGTCCAGCATGGCGGGCAGCATGACATTTTCCAGAATATTGAGTTCAGGAAGGATATGGTAGGCCTGAAAGACGAATCCGACGGTTTCCCGGCGGAAGCGCTCCAGCGCAGGACCGGAAAGGGCGGCGACGTCGCGTCCCTGTATGCGAACGCTTCCTGAATCGGGCCTGGAGAGAGAGCCGATGATGTCGAGAAGCGTGGTCTTTCCGCTTCCGGACGCGCCGAGCAGGGTCGTCCACGATCCCTTGTCCACCTGGAACGAGACGCCTCTGAGGACGGAGATTTCCGTGTTGGCGAGGCGGAAGCTCTTGGAGACGTTCAGAACTTCAAGGAACGGCGCGGAGGACGGCTCCGCGGATGACATGGCGGTTCGGACGTTATTCATAGCGCAGAGCCTTTGCAGGATCGAGTTTCGCCGCACGGACGGCCGGGAGCAGGGCGCCGATGGTGCAAAGCGCCACTGCGATAAGAGAAATTACGGCGACGTCCGACCAGACGATTCGAGCGGGGAGCTCGTTGAAAAGATAGATTTCCTTGGGGAAGATTTCTTGCCCGCTGAAGAATCGCATCGCAGCGAGGATCTTCATGCGGTAGGCGACGACAAGCCATCCGAGCAGGACGCCGCCGGCCGTGCCGATAATTCCGACGAAGAGACCCTGCATAAGGAAGACGCGGAGAACGACGAAGGAAGTCGCGCCCATGCTTTTGAGGAGGCCGATTTCGCGCGTCTTCTGAATGACCGTGGTGATGAGAGTCGTGGTGATGCAGAAGGCGGCGACAAGCACGATGAAGACGAGCAGAAAGAACATCATGTTCTTTTCGACGCCGAGGACTTCCAGGATGCGGCTGTTGAGCTGCTTCCAGGAAAGAACGAATGCTTCCGGAAGCGCGGAGGCGACTTCCTTGCGCAGGTTTTCGAGAAAGACGTCCATGTGGAATGGATCCTCGGTCCAGAAGAAAATCTGCGTGGCGGATCCGGGCGCCAGGTTGAAGAGATCGTCGCCGTCGTCCAACGCCATGAACATGATGTCCTTGTCGAAGTCATACTTGTCAAATGAAAACGTGCCGCAGATGACGAATTCCTGCGGCAGATAAAAGTCCGCGTCCTTGGAGGCGCGGTAGCGTCCGGTCGCCGGATCCTTTTCCACAAGCCTTGCGAGACTGGACGGAGAATGCAAGAGAATCTTGTCGCCGAGCTCCAGCTGAAATTCTTGCATGATCGGTTCGCTGACGAGGATTTCGTTGCGGGAGCGGAACATGCGCCCGGTGCGAATCGCTTCCTTCAGCCGAAAGCGTCCGCCGTCGTCCGCCGGATTGCATGCAATGATCGCCTTGGGATTGAACGCTTCACGCACTTGGAGCAGGACGGGGGAGATCAGCACAGGAAGAGCGTCGCCGCCGAGCCGACGAACCGCCTCCGCGCCGCGCTGCGCCTGCTCTTCGGAGAAAACGCCGGCGTTTCCGCGCGGATTGGAGGAATAATGCCGGACGGGCAGGCGGATTTGTCCGTGCGATCCGGTTTCCAGCAGCTTGTCCTTGAGATGATCGGTGAAGCCGGTCATGATGGAGATGACGACGATCAAGACGGCGACTCCCAGGGAGACGCCGACGACGGAGATCAGCGTAATGACGCTGACGGCATTCCGCTTCGGCTTGAAGTAGCGCCATGCGAGAAAGCTTTCTGCGGAGAAGTTCATGAATGCGGTCCTGTTCCAATCTATGAGGAAATATCGCGCAATATACTGCGAAAGGCGAGTTTTTTCAAGTTGCATTCCCCTGTTCGGAGCGGTATATTACGCCCGCTATGAAAAACCGATTTGGAAAAACGCCGGAGCTGCTCGCGCCCGCAGGGACGATCGACTGCGCGCTCGCCGCCTATGACGCCGGAGCCGACGCCGTATATGCCGGATTGAAGAAGTTCAATGCGCGCGAGCGCACTGGAAACTTTACGGAAAACGAGCTGGCTCGTCTCATCGACTATGCGCACCGAAACGGCAGGAAGCTCTATGTCGCCTGCAATACTCTGGTGAAGGAGTCGGAGCTGGAAGAGGCGGCAGCCATGCTCGCCGATCTTGCAGTCATGCGTCCGGACGCCTTGATCGTACAGGACGTCGGGCTTCTCGCAATGGCGCGAGACCGCTTTCCGGGATTCACGATTCATGCCTCGACGCAGGCAGGCTTCCACAATTCGGCAGGGCTTGCGATCGCCCGTCGAATGGGGGTCGCGCGCGTCATTCTGGAACGACAGGTTCTCTTATCCGAACTGGAGCGCATGACTGCATCCGCGCCGCCTGTGGAATTGGAAGTTTTCATTCATGGCGCGCTCTGCTGCTGCATTTCCGGAACATGTCTGCTTTCCAGCTGGCTTGGCGGATGGAGCGGCAACCGAGGAAAATGCAAACAGCCGTGCCGCCGTCGCTATCGAGGGAAGGATGGAAACGGATTTTTCCTCTCGGCGCAGGACCTGTGCGCGATGGAGCTTCTTCCGCGCATTCTCCGCACAGGCGTCGCGTCGCTGAAGATAGAAGGCCGCTTGCGCCGCGCCGACTATGTGGCGAATGCCGTTTCCGCCTATCGCATGCTGCTCGATGCGAAGGACGAAGACGCGTTTCAAGAGCTTCTTCCCGTCGCGCGGGAGCGCATGTCGCACACCTACGGACGAAAATGGTCGTTCGGTTACCTGACGCAGGAGTCTGCGCGGACGCTCGTCAAATTCGATTCTCTCGGCGCGTCAGGACTTCTCTGCGGCAAGGTCGTCGCGCGTACGGAGCATGGCTTCCTTGCGGAGATGTCCAAACGCATTCATGCAGGCGATGTCGTACGCATCCAGCCGCGGAGCGGCGACGAGGGTCCCCTTCTTTCTCTTTCCCGTCTGATGGTCGGCGGCGTTCCGACATCGCGCGTCCTGCGCGGAGAAACGTGCGAGATTCCCTGCGACAAGCCGATCGAGTCCGGCTCTCTGATCTACAAGGTCGGCGAGCCGGTGAAGAGCTATGCGGCGCGCGCGGCGTCCCTTCCGGAGCCGAAGGAGCGGGTCGATCTGACGATTCGCGTGCAGAAAGGCGTCATCGAGATGACGGCGGCCGGAGCCGTGTTCCGCAAGGAGCTCGCTCTTGCTCCGGCGTCGCGCCATCCTTTGGACGCGGAGGCGTTCCGCAAGGAATTCGCCGACCGCTCCGCAGGTTCGCTTCAAATCGGGCGCGTCCGCGCGGAGATCGAGGGAGATTGGTTCCTTCCCGCCAGCGTAATGAAGTCCCTCCGCAAAGAATTTTTCGCCTGTCTGGAGCGGGACGGACGATCCGGCGTCCTTCAGGAGCAGACGAGAAAATGTCTCGCGGACGTCATTCGGGACATCCGTTCGATGCGTCATGCTCCGGAATCCCCTGCATCGCTCGAGAGCGCGATCGTTCCGCGCGGACGGAAAGTTCCGCCGGGCTGCGCGGTCGTTCGTCCGATGGAAGACGACCCGTCTCCTCGCGAAGAGCTTCTGCTTCCGTTCTTCGTGCCGGAAACCGAATTGGAACGCGTCCGAGCCGCCTTGGATTCGTTCGTGAAACGAGGCGGACGGACGGTTCGCATTACGTCGCTGCATCATTTGGAGTTGCTTCGTGCGCATCCGGGGCTGATCGCGAAAACCTGTCTTCCTCTTCCTGTCTGCAATTCCTTTGCGGCGGCTGAACTGAAACGCCTGGGCGTTCGCATGACGCAGGCCTGGATTGAATTGGAGCGCCGCGAACTCGAGCTGTTCGCGAAGCGGTCGCCCCTTCCGACGGAACAGTACTGTTTCGGACGGCCGACGCTGCTTGCGACGCGCGCCGCGATTCCGGCGGAAGGGGAGATCATGGACGCTCGCGGCAACGTGTTTCTGCTGAAGAAGAGCGGCTGTCTGACGCTTCTTTCCGCGCGGAAGCTGATGTCGATCCCGAAGCTGCCTGCGTTCGACGGACACTTGATCGATTTGCGCGATGCGCCGCCAAAGGCGACGGAGACCGGGGTTTTCAACTTCGATTACGAGCTGAAATAACGTGCGCTCAACGCAATTCCGCGTCCGTTCAGGAAAAAATGAAAAAACGCTGGCGAAAGTCTCTTGACTTTTCAGAGTGGATACGTTAAGTTATATTCGAACCTCCGAACAACCGACAAACCATGCTTCAAGGAAAACAAAAACAATGAAAAAAGCCATTCTTTCCGTCCTGTTCGTCGCGGTCGCGGTCTGCTTCAGCGCCTGCTCTTCGTTTGAAATCGGCAGTGTTCTCAACGAACAGCGCCTTTCCACGGATCCGAACGTCCGCAGCATCGCCCATGTCAACGGCGAAGTCTGGGGCGTTTACTTCTTCGGCCTGCCGCTGTTTTCCGGCAGCGTCGCGCAGCCGGGTCGTTGCGTTCTGTTCCATGACACGGTCACTGTGAACAACGCGGTCAACATGGTCACCCGCGAATCGCGCGCCAAGCTTAACGGCCAGTACGTCGTCGATCTGGAAAGCGAGCGCACGAGCGCGTGGATCTTCCCTCTGCTGTTCTTCTGGTATCAGGAAATTCAGGTTTCCGGCAACGTCCTGCAGGCGCAGTGATCGCGTTCGGAGGGCGGGCCGATGGCGGACGCCAAGAGCGGCGGAACAATTCTTGAAAAGGTCAAACGCAATTTCATGCGGATGACTTCCCCGACTGAGTTCGGATCCGGAGACAAGTCTTTCGGATCCGTTCTCACCATGAATATTCCGCCTGATCTTGCACGTGCGGACGCCGCGTTCGCACGGGCTTCCGAACTGTTGCGGAACCGCCCGCCGGATCTCCCGGACGAAGAGCGGCCGGAGCTTTATTCGTCCGTTCTTGAGCTGCTGGACGACGTAGAGCGGCTTCTTTCCAAATGCGCCATGGCTGTGGAAGGAAGCACGCTTGATTTCGACGTCTCGCTGTATTTGGAAATGGAGCGTTTCGTCAAACGCATCGTCCGCCTTCTGCACCAAGTCTCGTTGCAGCAGAAGGTGCTGGATTTCGAATCCAAGATTTTTATTCCTCCTTATTTCGGCGCGGCGTTTCAGACGGCGTTTTCCGAGGCTGATCCGATCTTTTCCGGCTGCGAGCTCAACTCATACCGTTTCCTGCGCGGCTGCTTGGATGCCGCCGAGCCTGGAATCCAAAAGCTGCGCGACCATCAGAAGCGTTTCTTTTCCCGCAGCGATCAGGATCGTTACTCACGCGCCTACGAGGAATATTCACGCTATTACGCCAAGGTCGGACTTCGCGACGACGCAAACCCTGAGACGGAGACGCGTTCGTGATTTGGGCTCTTTTGCTTCTCGGCGGCATTGCCGGCGCAGCGATCGCATGCGCGGCCGTTCAACTCCTTTCGAATCGTTCCCTGCGTGCGGAAAAGGATTCTTTTTTCGCGCGCGCGGCCGAGGCGGAAAAACAGGTCGCGTCGTTGCAACGCGATCTGGAATCCGCGCATAGGATTCACGAAACCGAGCTTTCCGCACTGAAGTCGGCGCATGAGGAGCGCATGGATTCCGTGCGGCGGATTCACGAGGCGGAGCTTTCCGCACTGAAGTCGGCGCACGAGGAGCGCGATCGCGCGATTTCCGAACGGACGAAGGAAATGAAGAACGAGTTTCGTTCTTTGACCGAGACGATGCTTCGGGAGCGTTCCGACGACCTCAGGAAAGCGAACGCCGAGCAGATCGGCGGCTTGCTGAATCCTTTGAAGGAGAAGATGGGCGAGTTTCGCAAGGCGGTCGAAGACGCGCGCGACCGGCATTTGCAATTGAACGAGGCCATGAAAAGCCAGGTTCAGCGCATGTTCGACATGGCGACGAAGCTGGGAGACGATGCGAATCGACTTGCGCTTGCGCTTAAAGGATCCAATAAGACGCAGGGCGACTGGGGAGAAATGGTCTTGGAGACCCTCCTCAAGGATTCCGGACTTGTCCGAGGCGTGCATTACGACGTGCAGGAGACTCTCCGTGATTCCGACGGCAACGTCGTTCGCACCGAAGACGACCGCATGCTGCGTCCGGACGTGATCGTGCACTATCCGGACGGCAAGGACGTGATCATAGACAGCAAGGTCAGTCTTTCCGCATATACGGACTATGTCAACGCGACATCTCCTGAGGTTCAGAAGACTGCGCTTGCAGGGCATGTCAAAAGCATCCAGACGCATGTCGACGAACTGGCGAAGAAGAACTATCCGGCGTTTCTCCCGGAGGGAAGGGCGGTCGATTTCGTCGTCATGTTCATGCCGAGCGAACCGTCCTACGCGCTTGGAATGACGAGCGCGCCAACGCTGTGGCGCGAGGCGTTCACGCGGCGCGTTCTGATCGTCAGTCCAGTCAATCTGATGGCGCTGCTCGGCATGATTCGGGTCATGTGGACGCGCGTCGAGCAGGAGAGGAATCAGAAGGCGATTCTGGAAACGGCTGCGGAGCTCATGGAGCGGCTGCATGCCTTTTATGAGACTTACGACGCCGTCGGGAAGAAGCTGGCGGACGCGACCGCCGCCTACGACGATTCCGTGATTCGTCTGAAGGGCGGACCGCGCAGGAGAAGCGTCGTCAATTCCGGAAGGAAACTGGAGGCTCTCGGCGTGAAGCTGTCGAAAAAGCGCCGCCTCCCATCCCGCTTCGAACCGGATTCGGACGACGTCGAACTTTTTGCGGAGACGCCGGAGACGACCGCCTTGCCGGAAGCCGCAGATGATGCGGCCGGGAACAAATAGGGTTTGCAGCATGTCGAATCACGACGGATTTCCAATTCGAAACGCAATGCGGAGGGCGGCGGTCATGAAGCGTATTTGGATTCTTTTGAGCTTTTTTTTCACGATTTTCATCGCGGCGCAGGACGACATTACGGAGCGGAATTGGTCCGCAGTTCCCAAGGACGGGAAGCTGTATGTGGCTCTTCGCGTTCCCGACGGACTGTACGCCTATGCCGGAGCGACCTCGGCGGAGCTTGCGAACGGCGGGAAGCCGTTGACGACGCCCGAAGCGACGATGAAAGACGGCGAGGCCGTGTATGCGGGTCCCGGGATGTTCATCTGGACGTTCGATTGGACGACTCCGTCGGATCTCGCCGTCTTCTGGCAGGCATGCAGCGCGACGACATGCATGATGCCCGGATCCGCCATAATCCGGCTTGCGCCGGAAATTTCCGAGATTGAGATTCCGACCGATTCAGGATTGGCGATTCATCCTTTCCGCGTCCTTGCGTCTGCAGACGGCTATCTGCCTCCGAATGAATTTCTTGAGTTTCTGGCGTCGAGCGATGGCGACGAAGCTGCAGCGAGAAGCGAGACGAAGCGCGGAACATGGATGATATTCGCGCTTGCGTTTCTGGGAGGTCTCGCGTTGAATCTGACGCCTTGCGTGCTCCCGTTGATTCCGGTGAATCTTGCGATGATCGGAGCAAGCGGAGAGTCGTCCGGCTGGAAGCGGTTCGCGCGCGGATGCGTCTACGGCTTCGGCATTGTCGTCGCATACGGCGCGTTCGGCACGGCGGCGGCGTTCTTCGGCGCGTCGTTCGGCGGAATCAATTCCAATTGGATCTTCAATGCCGCGGTCTGCGTGATCTTCCTTGCGCTTGCGCTTGCGATGTTCGATGTGTTCAACTTCGACCTGTCGCGATTCGGAACTGGGATTCGCATCCCGGAGGGGCTTCGCTATGGCGGAGTCTTCCTGATGGGCGCGCTTTCCGCAATTCTGGCGGGAGCGTGCGTCGCGCCGGTTTTAGCGGCGGTTCTGCTCCAGACGGCGGAATTGACTGCGCGCGGCAACTGGTTCGGATGCGCGCTGCCGTTCGCGCTGGCGTTCGGCATGGCCGCGCCATGGCCGCTGGCGGCGGCGGGGATTTCGCTGTTCCCGAAGCCGGGCGCATGGATGCTGTGGGTGAAGAGAGCGCTTGGCGTCCTGATTCTGCTTCTGGCCGGATACTACGGCTGGATCGCGTTCGATCTGGCGGTGAGTTCGCAATCGCAGGCAGGCGATCCCGTCGGGGAAGTGAACGCTGCGTTGACGAAGGCGAAAGAGGACGGCAAGCTGGCGATTCTGGACTTTACGGCGTCCTGGTGCAAGAACTGCAAGGCGATGGACGCGAATACGCTGCATGATCCGCGCGTCCGAAAGGAATTGGAATCCTTTGTCGTTGCACCGGTGCATTGCGAGGACTTGAAGGATTCCGGCGTGCAGGCGGTCTTCAAGGCGTTCGGAGTGAAAGGACTTCCCGCATTTCGCATGGTTGCGCCGAAATAAATCTCGAATCAAATTTGAACTTTTCGAATAGTTGTGATATAGTATTCCCCTATATTTTTCAAGTCTAACAGGAACAGACGAGAACGAAAGGAGCCGAAATGGGCCATACGATCCTCGTGTTTGTGAAGCAAGTGCCTGACACTAAGAATGTGACAGGCGAAGCCATGAAGGCGGACGGAACCGTCAACCGCGCCGCACTGCCGACGATTTTCAACCCGGAGGACCTGAATGCATTGGAACTGGCCCTTCAGCTCAAGGACCGCTATGGCGCGAAGGTCGTCGTGGCGACGATGGGACCTCCGGCGGCGGCCGAAGTGCTGCGCGATTCCCTCTATCGGGGCGCGGACGAGACGATCCTGCTGACGGATCGCGCGTTCGCCGGGTCGGACACGCTTGCTACGAGTTTTGCGCTGAGCCGTCTGGCGAAGAAAGTCGGAAAAGTCGATCTCTATCTTTGCGGACGTCAGGCGATCGACGGCGACACGGCGCAGGTCGGGCCGCAGATTGCGGAAAAGCTCGCGATTCCGCAGATCTCCTACGTGCAGGAAGTCGTTTCCCTGGATGAATCGAAGATCGTCGCCAAGCGCGCCATCGAAGGCGGCTACGAAGTGTTGGAATCCCCGCTTCCGACGCTGCTCACCGTGATCGATTCCAACGAGCCGCGCCCGAAGAATGCATCGCGCATCATGCGCTACAAGAAGGCGAAGACGGTCAGCGAGATCGCCGCATCGCAAGGCGGCGATTATTCGACCGCGTCCGGCATCGTCGCGGAATTCGAAAAGAAGGGGCTCCTGATTCATGAGTGGTCCGCGAAAGACGCCGTTCCCGAAGAGGAATTCCCGCGTCTGGGGCTCGCCGGATCGCCGACGAAAGTCAAGCAGATCATGAGCGTCGTTCTGACCGCTGGCGAATTCAAGAACATCGAGCCGACCGCGGAAGGCGTTTCCGGCCTCGTGCGTGAACTGATTGAAGATCATACTTTGGGGTGATAGCATGTCCAATATCGGAAATGTCTGGGTTTTTATCGAGCAGGAAGGCGGAAAGATTGCCGACGTCAGTCTCGAACTCGTTTGCAAGGGTCGTGAACTCGCCGATACGCTCGGCGTGAAGACAGAGGCCGTTCTGCTCGGCGACAACGTCGCCTCCTGCTGCGACACGTTGTTCGCCTACGGATGCGACACGGTCTATCTGGCGCAGGACAAGCGATTGGAGCCGTTCACGGTTCTTCCGTATGCGAAGGTCGTTATGGACTTGATTCGCGAATACAAGCCGAACATTCTTCTCTTCGGAGCCACGATGAAGGGCCGCGAGCTCGCGCCGCGCGTCGCTTCGGAAAAGCTTGCAGGCCTGACTGCGGACTGCACCGATCTTCGCATCGACGATTTTGATGATCTGCGCAACAAGAAGTTCTATAAGAACAAGCTCATGCAGATTCGTCCGGCGTTCGGCGGCAACATCATCGCAACGATCGTCAACACATGGGACGATCCGCAGATGGTCACGGTTCGCGAAGGCGTCATGAAGATGGGCGAACCGGACGCTTCCCGCAAGGGAACGGTCGTTCCGGTTCAGGTGGCGCTTACCGAACAGGAAATGGTCGTCAAGGTTCTTGAGCGCGTTCGCCAGGAGAAGTCGGTCAACCTCAAGGGCGCGCGCATTATCGTCGCCGGCGGATATGGCGTCGGCACGAAAGAGAACTTCAAGCTCATCCATGAGCTTGCAAAGACGTTGGGCGGCGAAGTCGGAGCCTCGCGCGCAGCAGTCGACGCAGGCTGGATTGATCATGACCATCAGATCGGTCAGACGGGCGTCACAGTCCGTCCGAATCTCTATATCGCCTGCGGCATCAGCGGCTCCGTTCAGCACCGCGCCGGCATGGCGGAAAGCAAAAAGATCATTGCGATCAACACGGATCCGAACGCGCCGATCTTCTCCGTGGCGCATTATGGAATCATCGGAGATCTGAATCAGATCATTCCGATGATGATCAAAGCATACAAGGCGAAAGGCTGAGGTGGACATATGGCGAACTTTTTCACGGAAAACCCCGATCTCGTTTTCACCTTGAAAAACTTGGAACTTGAGGAGGTCATGCGCCTCAAGGAGAACGACTACTCCGAATCGAAGAAATTCGACATCGCGCCGGAGAATTTCGAGGATGCAATCGACAGCTTCGAGCGCGTGCTTGATGTCATTGGCGACATCACTGCGGAGCGGATCGCTCCGCGCGCCCGTCAGATCGACGAAGACAACGGTCCGACCTGCGTCGACGGCGTCGTGACCTATCATCCCCTGACGCTCAAGAATCTGGAAGACCTGACGAAGGCCGGCGTCATGGGCGTCATTCTTCCGCGCGAATACGGCGGACTCAACTTCCCGCTTACCATTTACACCATGATGACAGAAATGGTTTCCCGCGCCGATGCCAGCCTGCAGAACCTGTTCGGTCTTCAGGATATCGCCGGAACGATCTGCGACTTCGGCTCCGAGGAGCAGAAGCGCAAGTATCTGCCGCGTTTCGCATGCGGCGAGGCGGACGGCTCCATGGACCTCACCGAGCCGGATTCCGGATCCGATCTGCAGAGCGTTCGTCTGAAGGCGACTCAGGACGCCGATGGAAAATGGTATCTCGACGGCATGAAGCGCTTCATTACGAACGGGTGCGCGAAGATTCACCTGGTGCTTGCCCGCTCGGAAGAAGGCACGACCGACGGACGCGGTCTTTCCATGTTCATCTGCGAAAAGACCCCCGAACTGGTTGTCCGCCGCATCGAACACAAGCTCGGAATCCACGGCGTCGCCACGGCTGAACTTCAGTACAACCACGTGCCCGCGGAACTTTGCGGACAGCGCAAGCGCGGACTCATCAAGTACGTCATGAGCCTGATGAACGGCGCCCGCATTGCGATTTCCGCCCAGGCGGTCGGCATTGCGGAGGCGGCTTATAACGAGGCGAAGAAGTACGCCGCCGAACGCGAGCAGTTCAAGCAGTCGATCGACCGCTTCCCGGCGATCTATGAAATGCTTGCGAAGATGAAGTCGCAGCTGGCGGCCTCCCGCGCGCTTCTGTATGAGACAACGCGCAACGTCGACCTGCGTTACGATTACAATCGTCTTGCCGAGACGACGGGGAAGAGCGATCCTGTCATTCGCGAGAAGTCGAAGTATTATACGGATGTGTGCGCCATGCTTACTCCGATGAGCAAGGCACTGTCCACGGAAGCCGCGAACAAGATCTGCTACGACTGCATTCAGATTCACGGCGGAACAGGCTACATGCACGACTTCGACGCGGAACGCCTCTATCGCGACGTTCGCATTACGAACATCTACGAAGGCACGACGCAGCTGCAGATTGTCGCCGCGATCGGCGGCGTCATGGCCCGCACGCTCAATCCGCGCATCGAAGAACTTTTCGCGCAGATTTCCGACGACGGTCTTTTCGGCACGCTCAAGAGCCTGCTTGCGAAGATGTACGAACGCCAGAAGGAAGCAGTGCAGTTCGTTTCCGATCTCAAGCACGAGGCGCCGGACTATCGCAATCTGCGCGCCCGCAATCTCGTCGAGAACGAGACGTATCTGTTCGTCGGACTGCTGCTGCTCCGTGACGCCCAGAAGGACTCCGCGCGCGAAGCCCTGGCGGAACGCTATGTCCGCGACGCCGTTTTCGATTTCGATCGCAATTACAACATCGTCAAGAGCCGCGACTATTCCATCATCGAGCGGCATCGCGACGTGATCGACTACTGAGTCTCTTTACGGAAGGGAGTCTCCCACTATGAACAACGAATAT
>CAZAAM010000044.1:0-12444 GCA_964483055.1 uncultured Victivallales bacterium | reverse complement strand
CATGTCCGGATGGCAGCCGAACTTGCGAGAAAGCGGCCAGTCGGCGGTCTGTCCGCCCTCGGTGAGGATGCGACAGAAGACTTGAGATCCCGGCGCCTCTTTGGCTATGGCGCGCAGATCCTGTTCGCTGTCCGTGGCGAAAAGCCGGACGCCTTTTTCATAGAAGAAGCGGATGTCGGAGGCTTTCTTGATCGTATTGCCGTAACTGATGCGCTCGGGAGCGACGTCGAGGGAAAGAAGAAGCTCCAGTTCATAGCGCGAGGCGACGTCGAAGCAGGAGCCAAGGTCGCGCAGGAGCTTGAGAACTTCCGCTTCAGGATTGGCCTTGACGGCATAATAGACTTTTGCGAACGGGAAATGCTTTAGAAGGGCTTCGTACTCGCGTCGGATGATATTCAGATTGACGATCAGGCACGGGGATGGACGCTTGTCGGCCTCCCTTTTCATAAGAAGCCAGTCTTCGTTTGAATAGTAGTTCAGAATGTCGATCCGCATGTGGACGGTTCTTTTTTTTCTGTGCGGGTTTGTTTCGAATGGGTTGAGACGTTTCGTCCGCCGTTCTCGTCCGGAGCCGCTGTTGTTGAACAAGGCGGTGATAAGGAATGAAACCGGAGACTTCCGGTCTCCGGCTTCATCATACAAATTAGCCTCTCTTCCGACGATTTCAATGGGGAAAACGAAAAATCATGCAAATCTGCATGAATAAGACTTTCGCGGATGATTTTTCAGGACGGGAGAAACGGCGCGTCGAACCATCCCCGAAGCCGGAATTCTGCAACGTCCTGACGGCGTTTCGCAAGTCGATGCGGAAAGCGAATCGATTGCGATAAAACATGATGACTTGAAAACATTTGAAAGTTTTTTTCATTTTTGATGTTTTTTGCATATCTCGTTTGCATTGTTGCATAAATCATGATATATTGAAACGAAGCGCAGCCCCGTTTTTATTATGGAGCGGAAGCGGCTTTGCGAGGGGGACGATGCAGCCGAGACGTTCGCGCTCCGGCTTCTCACGCATTGATTGCGGATGGCAGTGCGGAGCGGGTGGCATCAATTTGGAATTGAAGGCTTGTTTATGATGAAAGGCAGGACTTTCGGCATAAGAAACAATCGGAGAGAGGACGTTCGGCGCCTGGATCGCTTCGGAATACGGCGCATCCGTCGTCGCCCCGACATCGTTTGCTTCCTGTCCGCAAGCCTGCTTGGAGCGGCATGAAGACGGCGTTGCTACATTATTGGCTGACGCGCATGCGCGGCGGCGAGAACGTTCTTGCCGAATTTCTCCGCTTCTATCCTGACGCGGAAATCTTTACGCATGCCTTTGATCCGAACGGAGTCGATCCCGTCTTTTCCGGAACGAAAGTGCACGAAACATGGATCGCGCGCCTTCCGGGCGGACGCAAGCATTGTCAGGCGTATTTGCCGCTCATGCCGTTTGCTCTGCGCAGTCTCGATCTCTCCGGATTCGATCTGATTCTAAGCAGCGAGTCAGGTCCTGCGAAAGGCATCCGGAAGCCGAAAGGCTCCGTGCATGTCTGTTACTGCCACACGCCCATGCGTTATCTTTGGGACATGTACCAGGAATATTATTCCGCCGCCGGCGTCTGCGGAAAGATCGGCATGCGTCTGTTTCGCGACAGCCTCCGCCGCTTCGACCTGGAATCGGCGAAGAGCGTAGACGCCTTCTTGACGAACAGCGAATTCGTGCGCGAGCGCGTCAAGCGGATCTATGGACGCGATTCCATCGTAGTGCATCCTCCTGTTGACTTTGCTTACTTCCATGCCGCTCCGCAGGGAGCGCGCGACTTCTATCTGTTCGCCGGAGAGCTTGTCCCTTACAAGCGCGCTGATTTGGCTGTGGACGCTTGCGCAAAGCTGAAGCGGCGGCTCGTAATCGCCGGCGACGGTCCGATGCGCGCCGCCTTGGAAGCGAAACGCATTCCCGGCATTGAGTTCGTCGGGCGCGTCTCCCGTGAAAAGATGCGCCAACTGTGCGGAGAAGCCCGCGCGCTTCTGTTCCCCGGAATCGAGGATTTCGGCATCGTGCCTCTGGAGGCGCAGGCCGCCGGAACTCCGATCGTCGCCTACGGAGCGGGAGGCGCTTTGGAGACGGTTCTTCCCGGAACGACGGGGCTTTTCTTCGACCGGCAGACGCCGGCCGCTCTGGCGGACGCCATATTGGAATTCGAGCGTCGTTCCTGGTCGCCCGAGGCGTGCGCGGCGCAGGCGGAACGCTTCTCTGCGGAAGCCTTTCGTAGAAATTTCGCCAAAGCGATGGACGGCATCCTGAACGGGCGAACGGAGACGGCGGCATGAACGGAGCGAACACGAAGACTTCCTGGAACGGATTCGCATGGCTGGACAAGCCTGTCCCGCCGCGCGCGACGCGCCTTTTCCTTGCAGGAAGCGTCCTTCTCGCGCTGCTTCTCCGTTGCCTATGGCTTTGGCTGGAGCCATCGCTCAACCGCGACGGCGCGATTTACATCGGACTTGCGAGCCAATGGTCGAGCGCCGGAGTCTATCCGGAACACGACTATCTGCCGCTTTTCCCCTTTCTGATCAAATGCGCGATGACGTTCGGTCTGGAGGGCAGAGCGGCTGCAACGCTGCTTCTGTTCCTCATGAGCTCCGCCCTGCCGCTTCTTGCATACGGGATCGTGCGTTTGTGCGTCGCATGTCGCGAGGTCGCCTTGGGAGCGGCGCTTCTTGCTGCGGTCAATCCAACGGCGATTGATCTCGCATGCAAAGTGCAGAGAGATACGCCGTATCTCTTCTTTGCGGGGTGCACGATTCTGCTTGTGATCCTTGCCGTGCAAACGGACGACTTGCGATGGTGGGCGGCGTCTGCGCTCCCGCTCGCGTTGGGCGTCTTCTGTCGCTATGAGACGCTTGAATTGGCCGTGATGACCGCGGCCTATTTCGTCGTCGCGTTTGTCATGCGCCGCGGTCACAGAGCGGCCCTCGCCGGTCGCGCGCTGATCTGGTGCGCGACTTTTTTCGCCTGCCTGTTTCTGATCGCATGGGTTCTCGACGTCGAAGCGCAATTTCTGCATGCATGGCTTCGTCGCTTTCACCGCATTTTGCTTTGGAACTGCTGAGGAGGCGTCGGAGATGCATCACAATTTGTTCGAACGAATCTTCGTGATCGTGTTCGAGCCGGTCGCTTCAGCCGCCCTGCTGGGCGTCCTGCTTGCCTTTGCGATCAATGGAGGGAAGCGCGGTCGACTCTTCTGGCTCCTTGCCGGGGCCTTGGCGATCGCTGTCGTCTGGCGCTCCTGCATCGATTTGATTTCCAATCGTTATGCGGAAGTCTTCCTGTTCGCCGGATTCGGCTTTGCGTCCTATTTCGTTTTCAAGCTGCCTTGCTGGCTCGGTCTTGTCATGAAGCGCGTTTCCGGACGGAACGGCTGCGGATTCGCTTCATTCCTGATGCGACATTCCCTTGCGATTTCGCGGATCCTTCTGCTCTGTCTTGTCGCTTTCTGCATCGCCAAGCTGATGCGATACAATCGCTACGATTACGGCTTCGCCGAAAGCGCGAAGACCGTGCGCCGGGACGCTGCAAGCCATGGACCGGCCGAGCTGCATTCCTTCGTCGGGGACGAACCGCGACTCCGCTATTATTCCGGACTTCCTGTCTTTACTCACGAAATCGAAGGGCCGACGCCCAATGCGACGGAGCTGCGTTCCGCCTTGAAGAATCGAGAATTGACGATCTACGTCATCTGCGACCAGCCGCCCGATGCGGTCCTGTCGCATGAGGAAGCCGATGTCGCGTCGGAAGACTGGGAACGAATCTGCTCTTTCCCGCGCAACAATCGCAAAAAGATTTACTTGAACGTATATCGGTGCAGGAAGCTGACATCGGGGGAGGTCGGACGATGAGAAGCCCGCGCCGCCGCGCATCGACTGGGAAGAATGTCCGCGTCGTCATGCTCATGCTGGGCGACGCCATCTGCGCGTCCTCGTGCTTTCTGTTTGCATTGTGGTTCTACCGCTTTATCGGAATCGGACAGTATGATCTTGGGAGATATTGGGTGTTCTCGCCGTTTCTGCTGGTCTTTCTCGGAGGAAACGCGATTTCTCGCAGCTATCACGGCAACCTGTTCTATCCGGGCTTTTGTCTCAACAGGATTGAAGAGATCCGCCGTATCACGCTTTCGATCTGCATTGCCTATCTTCTGCTTTTCACGTGGCTTTCTTTAAGCCGCTACGGCGAGAACTTCTCCCGAATCGCCCTGCTTGCCGGCATGGCGTTCAGCATTCTTTGCATGCCTGTCTTTCGTTTCCTGGTGCGGCTGCTTATGAAAAAGCTCGGCTTTGGGCAGATCGACATTTTCATTGCAGGCGCAGGCAAGACAGGCAGGGCGATCGCGGAAGAATTTCTGCACAGCTGCTACTACGGCTTCCGCGTGGTCGGCTTTCTAGACGACGATCCGGCGAAGCTCGGAAAAACCTTTCTTGGAATCAAGACGCTCGGGCGTCTTGCCAACGCCGCGCACCTGGCGAAGAAGCACAATGTCGAAAACATCGTCTGCTGTCTTCCATTGCATCTGATCATGCAGATATTCAAGGATTATTCCCGCATTTTCCGGATTATCACGTTCGTTCCCGACAACCGCGTGCTGCCCATTTCCTGGCTGTATCCCGCAACGATCGGACTGTATGCCGGATTCGAAATTCGCAATCAATGGCGCCTTGGCTTCCCGCGTTTCCTGAAAGAGATGCTGGAGCTTGTGCTTTCGACGGTTGCGATCATTTCGCTGCTTCCGTTGTTTCTTGTCCTCGCTCTCTTGGTCAAGCTCTCCAGTCCCGGTCCGATCTTCTATTTCGCCAATCGCCTTGGACGAAACGGAAAGCCGATTCGCGTCCTGAAGTTCCGAACAATGTACGCCGACGCCGATGCGCGGCTGGAATCGCTCCTTGCAGAGAATCCGGCGCTGGCCCGCGAATGGAAGGAAAAATTCAAGCTGCAGCACGACCCGCGCGTGACGCCGATCGGGTATTTCCTGCGCAAGACGTCGCTCGACGAGCTTCCGCAGTTCTGGAACGTCCTCACCGGCGACATGGCGATGATCGGACCCCGTCCGATTGTGAAGGCGGAAGTCCCGCTGTACGGCGAGTCCTATGAACTTCTGAAGAGAGTCAAGCCCGGCATTACCGGCTTTTGGCAGGTTTCGGGACGCAGCGACGTGGATTATACGAGCCGCGTCATGCTCGACACGTACTACATCATGAACTGGTCCGTTTGGATGGACTACTACATCTTTTTCAAGACGATCTTCGTCGTTCTGATGGGGCGCGGCGCGCGTTGAACGTTTTGCGCGCGGCATTTTTCTGAAATAAATCAAGCGGATCGTGAAAGCCGGCTGCGGCGGAAGCTTGCGGCGTCGCCCCGTCGAACTCTCCCGTACGACGCAAACGCCCAGGAGAGTTCGGAAGCCGCCATTTCGGAAGGCTCAGGGAGACGCTGGCTTTCGCCATCATCGCCATGCGGTCGTTTTGCAAGCGACGAATTCGTTCGATGATGCGAATCAACACGGTCAAGGGGCGCATTGCCTTCACCCATGTCCATGTCCGCGCTCCGATTCCCGCTCGTCTTCCAAATTCCTTTTGTCGCATCCATTCTTTTGTCCTGCTGGCGTCTCCGGGCAATTTCGCTCGATGTCGCGTCTTGGAGATTGAATCGAGAAAATTAGTTTTCTCTAATTGACAAACGAGATTGTTCGCGATATATTAATAGTAAAAGAAGGAGCTTTTTCTGATTTTCTTAAAGAGAATGCGCAACAATATCGCATTTTTAAATTAGATAAAGCTAATTATCGTGTTTCACAAGGAAGAGCGCGCGGAGGATAAAGGCCGCGGCGCCGTAAAAAAAGCAAAGGAGCATTGTTATGAGCCAGGTCAAAGTCATTTATGGAAGCAGCACGGGATGCACGGAGAGCGCGGCGCAGCGGATTGCGGCGGCCTTCGGAACGGATGCGATCAATGTCGCGAACGCGACGCCGGCGGATTTTCAGGCGGATCTTCTGATTCTGGGATCCTCCACGTGGGGAATCGGCGAATTGCAGGACGATTGGCAGGCCGCTCTTGCCATGCTCGAATCCGCCGATCTCTCCGGAAAAAAGGTGGCTCTGTTCGGCCTTGGAGACCAAAGCGGGTTCGGAGACACGTACTGCGATGCAATCGGGATTCTTGCGAACGTGGCGAAATCGAAGGGCGCGAAGATCGTCGGGGAGACGTCTGCGGACGGATATTCCTGCAGCGCATCCGCGGCGATTGAGGACGGAAAGTTCTGCGGGCTCGCTCTCGATGACAACAACGAGCCGGAGAAGACCGAATCGCGCATTGCCGCATGGGTCGATCAGCTCAAGAAGTCCTGAAGCAAACGGAAAAAGGGGGCTCTTATGTGTCAGCATTTCGCTTCGGGCAAATGCTGCGGCAGACATGCAGTCTGCCGCTGTTCCGCGAGTCAGGACGTTCAGGAGGACGCCGCGCTGCGGGAAGAACAGGATTTGAAAGGATTGAAGGAAAATGAAGTTTCATTCCGGAACATGGAACAATGAAGTGAATGTGCGCGACTTCATTCAACGAAACTACACGCCCTACGACGGCGATTCGTCGTTTCTCGCGGCTCCGACGGAGCGCACGCTCGCGCTTTGGAAGAAGCTTTCTGAAATGATGAAGGTCGAGCGAGAGCGCGGCGGCGTCTACGACATCGACGAAAAGACGATTTCGACGATCACGGCGCACGACGCCGGATACATCGACAGGGATCTGGAGCAGATCGTCGGTCTTCAGACGGATGCGCCCCTGAAGCGCGCGATCATGCCCTTCGGCGGCATCCGTCTGATTCACGCCGAACTGGAGGCCTACGGGCGCAAGATGGACCCCGACGTCGAACGCGTGTTCCGTTATCGCAAGACGCACAACGACGGCGTTTTCGACGTCTACACGGATGAAATGAAACGCGCGCGGCACGCCGGGATCATGACGGGGCTTCCCGACGCCTACGGCCGCGGACGCATCATCGGCGACTATCGTCGCGTGCCGCTTTACGGAGTCGATTATCTGGTCGAGGAGAAGAAGCGCGCAAAGAAGGAGATGGTGATCGACGTCATGGATTCCGATCACATCCGCAGACGCGAAGAGATCGCAGAACAGATCAAGGCGCTCGGCGAATTGAAGGAAATGGCGGAGAAGTACGGATTCGACATTTCCGGACCGGCGAAAGACGTCAAGGAGGCGATCCAATGGCTCTACTTCGCTTATCTTGCCGCCGTCAAGGAGCAGAACGGAGCAGCGATGTCGATCGGACGCGTTTCGACCTTCCTTGACATTTACGCCGAGGCCGACCTTGCCGAAGGAAGGTACTCGGAAGAGCAGATTCAGGAGTTCGTGGATCATTTCATCATGAAGCTGCGGATCGTCCGATTTCTTCGGACTCCGGCTTACGACGAGCTGTTCAGCGGCGACCCGACCTGGGTTACGGAATCGCTTGGCGGCATGGCTCTGGACGGCCGCCACATGGTGACGAAGATGAGTTATCGTTTTCTGCATACGCTGACGAATCTCGGACCGGCTCCGGAGCCGAATCTCACGGTTCTTTGGAGCGTGCATCTTCCGGAAAACTTCAAGCGTTTCTGCGCGGAAACGTCCGTCGCCACATCGTCGATTCAATACGAGAACGACGATCTGATGCGCGTGAAGTTCGGCGACGATTATGGAATCGCCTGCTGCGTCTCCGCGATGCGGATCGGCAAGCAGATGCAGTTTTTCGGAGCCCGCTGCAATCTTGCGAAGGCTCTGCTTTACGCCATCAACGGCGGCCGCGACGTCAAGTGCGGCAACGAGCAGATCGGTCCCGCGATCCGGATCCTCGCCGGGAGTGGAAAGCTTGACTACGACGAGGTCATGCGCAACTTCGAGCAGATCACGGACTGGCTTTGCAAACTCTACATCGATACGCTCAATATCATTCATTACATGCATGACAAGTATTGCTACGAGCGCATCGAAATGGCGTTGCATGACGAGGAGATCGTCCGCACGATGGCAGGAGGAATCGCCGGTCTTTCCGTGCTCGCGGACAGCCTCTCTGCGATCAAGCATGCGAACGTCCGTCCCATTCTCAACGAGGCGGGCCTTGCCATCGACTTTGCCATCGAGGGCGACTTCCCGAAGTTCGGCAACAACGATGATCGCGTCGATCGAATCGCAGCCGACATCGTGAAGAACTTCCAAAAGAAGCTTGCAAGTCATTACGCCTATCGCCATTCCCGTCCGACGCTTTCCATCCTCACCATCACCAGCAACGTGATGTATGGAAAGAAGACCGCATCGACTCCTGACGGACGCAAGGCGGGCGAGCCGTTCGCGCCAGGCGCGAATCCGATGCACGGGCGTGACGTCAACGGCGCCGTGGCGTCGCTCAAGTCTGTCGCCAAGCTCTCCTACGACTATGCCGAAGACGGAATCAGCTACACGTTCAGCATCATCCCGGATACGCTCGGTCGTACGGACAAGGAAAAGGTCGACAATCTTGTCGGATTGCTGGACGGCTATTTCATGGAGGGCGGACACCACTTGAACGTGAACGTCCTCGTTCGCGAAACCCTGCTCGACGCAATGGAGCATCCGGAACTGTATCCTCAGCTGACCATTCGCGTCTCCGGCTATGCCGTCAACTTCATCAAACTGACGCGCGAACAGCAGCTCGACGTCGTGAACCGAACTTTCCACAAGCGGCTCTGACGCTGAAGAAAGTCGCCATGGAAGCATGCGGCAGAATTCATTCCTTCGAGAGTTTCGGCACGCTCGACGGACCAGGCATACGCTTTGTCGTGTTCCTGCAGGGGTGCCCCCTGCGATGTCTGTACTGCCACAACCCGGATACGTGGGACGCCTCGCTCGGGCGAGTCGTTTCCGTTTCCGAACTTGTCCGCGAGGTTGAATCCTGCCGCCGCTTCCTCCGTTCGGGCGGCGTCACGCTGTCTGGAGGCGAACCGCTTTTGCAGCCGGAATTTTCCCTGGCTTTGCTGAAGGAATTCCGGCGCAGAGGCTTTCATACCGCGCTTGACACGGCGGGCTCGCTCCCGTTGGAGATTTCACGCCCGGTCGTCGATGAGGCCGACATGCTGCTGCTTGACGTCAAGGCGCTGGATCCTGAACTTTGTCGCCGCCTCACAGGGCGCGACAATCGAAACGAGCTTGCCACGCTTGCATATTGCGAACAGACGGGAAAGGAGGTCTGGATTCGACATGTTCTGACGCCGGGCTGGACTTTGGACGACAGCCGGCTGCGCGACTTGGCGGAGTATTTGAAGCATTTCCGTTGCGTGAAGCGAATCGATCTTCTTCCATATCATCGCATGGGGGCGGAAAAGTGGAAAAATCTTCATTTGGCGGAGCCGTTGGCCGGCGTTCCGGAGCCAAGCGCGGCGGAATGCGAAAAGGCGGAGAAAATATTCAAATCACTGAAACAAGAGAGGATGATGCCATGAATCCGAATACGGCGAAAACACTCGAAAACTTCGATTGTCTGATGATTTGCATTCAGCTGGCAATGAGCTGGGACGAACGGCTTATGAAGAAGCTTTTCCAAAAACATGGACTGCTCTCCCAAGGCGGGCGCTTCGATCCGGCGTTCGCCTTGTATCAGCTGCACCATGAATTCCACAATCCGGAAAGCGGAATCGTCGACGACATTGTCGCTCGGCTCTCCAAGCAGCACCGTCTCGTGGTCGAACGTCTCCGCTCGATTCCATGCGAAGACAAGGATCCCGCCCTTCTGGAGATCACGAAGGATTTTCTGCTTCGAGATCCGGCGGGCGCATTCTGGGCTCTTTCGACGGAGGATCGCCTGAACATGCGTTCCCTGAGCGCATATCATGCTCACCGCATGATTCTTGAGGCTTTCCGCCCGGGAAGCGGCTCCTTCTTCGCGTTCGAACGCACGAAAACGGAACTCTCCGAACGCAGGGAAGAGTTGCGGAAGCTCCGCGCGGAATGTGACGAACTCAAGCTTCGGCTCGCGGCGAAGACGCGTGAAAACGAAGCTCTCAGAAAAGAACAGGAAGAGTTCGCCCGCGAAAAACGCGAACTGCGCAAGTTGCGCTACGAAATGGAGAAATGCGGTCGTGTTTCAGCTCCGATTCCGTCTCGTCCGCCTGCAAAGCCGGTTTCCAACGCGCGAACCACGATCATCGACGTCGATCCGCCCTGTCCGTTCCATAGTCAGGAATGCTGCGCCAAGGCGGAAGAGGGCGCATGCGTCCTGGAAAACATGAAGGTCGCCCTGATCGGCGGAATCGAACGCCTGGAATCGCAGTATCGCGCGGTATTCGAATCGCTTGGAGCGGCAAAGTTCTTCTTTCACTCCGGTCATTGCGAAGGCGGCGGAGCGGAGCGTCTGCGCTCAACGACAGAGGCTGCCGACGTCGTCGTTTTCATTACGCGCGTCAATAGTCACAATGCGTTGAACGTGCTCAAGGGCGTTTGCAGAAAAAGCGGGAAATCATTCCTCGCCGTCCGCGAGACAGGGCCGGAACAGGTTTCGCGCGCCGTGCTGAACGGTCTGGTCCGCAATGCGGAACGAGAATCGACCCGGGGCGCGCATCAGGCTTGAGACGATTCTACGCTCCCTGAATCGACGGTCTGGATCGGCTCGGATGCCAGGAGGATTTGAAATCAGCGGAACGAAGCGCTCTTTCGATATTTCCGCAAGGCGTCGAATCGCCCGGATGAAGTTATCGATTTGCCGGCATTCTTGGATATGGAATTCAGGCATTGCGCCTTGCGAAACCGCCGCTCGCCTTCGCATTTTCCTGTGCGAGGCATCGTCCCGGATGTCGCGGACGCGATGCGCGGCGGACAAAGGATCGAGCGTATGATCGAAGGCTTTCCCCAAGCGAGGCTTGCGGAATGGTTCGCTTTCTTCCTTCTCGCACGACGCGATCCGATGCAAAATCGGCATCTTCGACGGTTCGTGCAAGAGTTCGGTTCGCGTTCTGCCAGGCGCGGAATCCTTTCTCCCCTGGACTTGCTTCGATTTGGCGGATGCGGCATCGGGAAGCCGCCATTTCCGATCGGATTCTTCCTGCGGCTGCGGCGCGCTGCCGAATGAGCTCCTTCCGAAGCTGTTATGCCGAAAGCCATTCCAAAATGCTTTCCTTCGACGAAGGAATGACCTTGGTCCGCAGGGAAGGGCTTCGCGCAGGCCGTTGCGACGTCATTCGCCAGAGATGAAGGGCGTCGACGACGGAACGATCATCCCATTCCGTTCGTCGCGCACAAGCCATGAGGCGTATTCCGGCATTCCTTGAAAAAAACAGGACAAAATGCGCCGTCTTCCTTGACTTTTCCGGATTCCTGCTGTATCCTACTATAATTTTTCGGAGGCGACGCATGATACAGTGCATGGATTCCAAAAGTCTGCATTTGCGCCTGAGAAAGGCAATCGGACAGCTCAACGCGGTAGACCGTATGATCGACAGCGACGTTCCCTGCGAGAACGTCCTGATTCAGCTGAATGCGGCGCAGAGCGCACTGCGCAAGGTCGGCCAGATCATTCTGGAAGGCCACCTGAAGCATTGCGTGCGCGACGGCATCGAGCATGGCGATCCGGAAAAGACGATGTCCGACTTTATCAAGGCCTTGGAGCATTTCTCCCGCATGTCCCGCTGATCTTCCCTTCGTGTCGTCCCCCTTTTTTCTTCTGTGCTGTCGCATCGCGTTCAGAAGGGCGTTCTTCTCGTTCCCGCTTGCAGCATGCGAGCGGAAAACCGCTTCTTCCTGTTCCTTGCTTCCGTTTTTCTTTCTTTTCTGCTTTCGTTTTTCGTCGCCATGTCGTGCGTCTGACTTGACTTGTTTCTCCAACATGGGACTTCGTGCCGCACCTGTTCGCATGGAATCAAACCTTCAGTCCGCTGCCGCATCGCTTTTATGACAATACCCATGCCGGTATATGCGGCGCATCGAGGACGCTCCGAGAATCTTTTTGCCGATCCCGCCAAAGAAGGACAAATTCTGCTTTTGAACAATGGCGAAAGCAAGGGGATTCCCAAGGAAGCGAATGGAAATCGTCGTTCGAGCGTCTTTCTGCGGACGAATTGCATGTGCGAAGTCCTATTTTATTGATATGCAAAACACTGAATTCAACTTCCCGCTTTTGCTCCTGAGGCTGTTCAATGTTGCGGAGAGGCTCTTGACGATTCGGATTCGCAATTTCCTGCCGCCTTTGATTGAGAGAAGAAAAAATTTTTCGCACCGGCTTGACAAATGGGGAAACAAGGGTTACATTATACCCATACCAGTACAAGTATCATTCATTCAACCAAAGGAGCGAATCAATGAACGGCGATTGTGAAATGAATGCAAGCGCCCGGAAACGGGACGCCGAAGGCGAAGACGAAGCGGCTGCCTGCTGCTGCTGCATGCACCATG
>CAZAAM010000043.1:0-12555 GCA_964483055.1 uncultured Victivallales bacterium | reverse complement strand
CAAGCCTGCATTGGAGCGCGACGGCGGCAGCATCGAGCTGATCGACTTGAACGGCGACGTCGTGACAGTCGCTCTCCGCGGCATTTGCGCGACATGCCCGAACTCCCAGCTGACGCTGCGGAAGCTCGTTCAAGGAAAGCTTAACGAATTTCTTTCCGACAAGCTTGTCGTCGCCGAGGAGTGAGTCGCCATGGATGAGAATCGCATCATATACTTCGACAACAATGCAACAACGATGACCGCGCCGGAAGTCGTTCAGGCGATGCTTCCTTATTTCAGCCAGCTGTACGGCAATGCATCCAGCATTCACACGTTCGGCGGAAAAAACGCCGCGGTCATTGAACAGGCGCGTGCGAAGGTCGCGGCATTCCTCGGCGCGGAGTCATCGGAAGTGATCTTCACTTCCTGCGGAACGGAAGGCGACAGCGCCGCTATTTTGAGCGCGCTCGACGTCTGCCCGAAACGCCGCAAAATCGTGATTTCGACCGTGGAGCATCCCGCGATTCTGAATCTCGGAAAGGATTTGGAGCGAAGAGGCTGGCAGGTCGCTCGGATTCCTGTCGACAGTCTTGGACGCCTCGACATGGAGCGCGCGCAGGAGATGATCGACGACGACACGGCGGTCGTGAGCGTCATGTGGGCCAACAATGAAACCGGCAACATCTATCCTGTGGAACGTCTTGCGGAGATGGCGCACAAGGTCGGAGCGCTCTTCCATACGGACGCGGTTCAGGCGGCTGGAAAAATCCCCTTCCGCCTGAAGGACATGGAGATCGACATGCTCAGCGTTTCCGGACACAAGTTCCATGCGCCGAAAGGAATCGGCGCTCTGTACGTGCGCCGCGGCGTCCGTTTCCGTCCATTCATCGTCGGCGGACATCAGGAGCGCGGACGTCGAGCGGGAACGGAGAATGTTCCTTACATCGTCGGACTTGGCGTTGCGGCGGAACTTGCCATGGCGCACATTCAGGATGAAAACACGCGCGTGCGCGCCTTGCGCGACAAGCTGCAGGCCGGTCTGCTCGCCACGATTCCCGAGTGCCGCGTAAACGGCGATCCGGAGCATCGTCTCCCGAACACGACGAATATTTCCTTCCAGTACATCGAGGGCGAATCGATCCTGATGCATATGGACATCTACGGGATTTGCGCATCCAGCGGAAGCGCATGCACGACCGGAAGTCTGGAGCCGTCGCACGTTTTGCGCGCGATGGGCGTGCCTTATACGGCGGCGCATGGCGCAATTCGATTCAGCCTCTCCCGCTACAATACGGAGGAGGAGGTCGATTTCGTCTTGGAGAAGATGCCTCCGATCATTCGCGAAATCCGCGCCATTTCCCCTTATTGGCAGGAACGCGCCTGACGAACTCCGCCCGTGTTTTTCCGCATCCTTGCACGAATGTCCGTCTTGGCGACGGACTTCGTGCGGATTGCGTGAAAGCGGGCATTCTTTTTCGAAAGACGAATCAAATCCTCCCGGTTTCCGCCTATTTCGTCGTGAACGAAATGAATGGGGAAGGCGGGAGATCGTTTTGCTTCGATTTCGGGCGTCTGGCTGCTTGCCGGGCGCGCAACGCCGTCAATAGGCAATGCAATGCGCATGACGCCGGCTGCTTTTCATTCTCCGTTCGACGTTCTTTTCCCAACGGAGCAGGCCGCAATCCGCGCAGAGGAGAGCGGCTTCGCTTATTGCAATGACAGGCATGAACGAAGGCGGTCCCCCTTGAATCGATGAAAGGGCGTCCCCTGCAAAGAGAGATGAAACGAGCGGAATAAAGGAAACGCATGCTCGCACCGACTCGCTCTTGTCGATGCCGGGAAGGCGAGAACAGACAAGCGCCTTCAGAGACTGCGCTCCATGACGAAGTCGTCCATGAAGAATCCGTGTCCGATCGGATTCTTTTCCTCCTTGACGATTTCATAACCGTTGCGACGGTATGCGGACTGCGCCTGAAGATTGTGCTTGTTTACGTTAAGGCGGAGTCTGGAGAAGCCAAGTTCGCGACAGCTGTCGGCTGCGCGGTTGAGCATCAGCTGGCCGATGCCTTGACGATGATATTTCTGGAGCAGATAGACCTTGTGGAGCTTGGCCGTCTTTCCATTGCAGGCCGAATAGGAAATGTAGCCGGATGGAGCGCCGTTGATGAAAAGGACTTCGAAATGGGTTCCGCCTGCCAATTCCTTCTTCAGCACGTCAGGCGCGTACATCATATCCATCATGTAGCGGATCTGTTCTTCAGAGAGAATGGATCGGAAGGTCTTCGGCCAGACGTCCTCTGCAATGGAGGAGACAAGTTCGAGTTGTTCCGGGTCGACGACGTCGTGCCAAGTGAAAGTGTCGGTCATAGCGCAGTCCCTTCCTGCCGTGTTGGTTTTCTGGAAAATCGCTTTTCCATTATCTAGATTATACATTTCATTGTCAGCGTTTGCAAGCAGGAAAAGAACGTTTTTTCGTCAAAAATCGCGTGCAGGATGAAGACGGAAATACGATGTTTCCCGCAAAGCGCATTTCGTTTAAAACTTAAAATGCGACGTTCCGCCTGCGCTTTGACAAGGAACTCGCATGAGGAAGCGGGCAAGAAGGAAGGATGAGAACGGTTTCAGGCGCCGGAGCATTTGAGGGACAGCCGGCGATGATGAATATCAGCGGATGTCAGATCCAATGCCGCATTGACTTCGCGGCTGATCTGTTTTTAGACGGATCAGTTGTCCGTGGAGGATGTCTGCCGTTGAATCTCGGATGCAAGTCATAGCCTCCCTTTCCAAACATCTTCGCCGCGGGAAATCCTTTTTCGACCGTCGTCGTCGGCAGGCGCGCTTCAGAAGGGACGATTCACCGCCTCCCGGCCAGACGCGTTTTCATGATTTTCAGGAGCGCGCGCACGATCTGTTGAAAGATGCAGACATCAGGAAAAGCGCATCTTTTCAAGTCGTTTTTGAGAACATGATTTTTTTCGCAGGGAAAAAATATGAAAAAAAACTGTTTCCTTTATTGAAATTTTTCATTCTGAAAGTATAGTGAAAGAGATTCTTAATTTCGCGGCAAAGCCGCAAAAACTCAGAAAAAGAGCGACAATGAAACCGGTTCATTTGCGGGAAGCGACAAAAATCGACTGCGGCGGACTGCATCCGCTGCTTTTCCTCATTCGCCTCTCATGACGGCGAGCGAGCGTTCCGGATTTCTAACGAGCGAGAAGCATCCCCCAACATAATCAACCATTATAAACTCAACAGAAAGGGAACAGCCAAATGCAAAGTCTCTTGACCGACCTGATGTTCTTTGCAACGGAAGGCGCGGCAAAAAGCGAGATGGAATCGCTGACATGGATCGACTGGTCAGTGGTAGGACTTTATGTTCTTGTCATCGCCGCAATCTGCGTCTTCACCAGTCTCAACCAGAATTCGACGAAGGACTTCTTCCTTGGCGGCCGCAACGTGGGCTGGTTCGCCATCGGCGCCAGTCTGTTCGCCGCGAACATTGGGTCCGAGCACATCGTCGGTCTCGCCGGTTCCGGCGCGAACGACGGCATGGCGCAGGCGCACTGGGAATTTCACGGCTGGCTGATGCTCATGCTCGCATGGATCTTCGTTCCCTTCTACTATCAGTCCGGCGTCTATACGATTCCTGAGTTTCTGGAACGCCGTTTCAGCGCCAAGGCGCGCTGGATTCTCTCTCTGATCTCTCTTTCCGCCTATGTCTTCACCAAGGTGTCCGTGACCGTGTTCGCCGGCGCCCTCGTGTTCGAGACGCTGCTTCCGGATACGTTCGGATCGGCCGAGAACGCCTTCTGGGTCGGCGCATTCGCGACGGTCATTTTCACTGGCATTTATACGACATTCGGCGGACTCAAGGCCGTTCTTTATACGGACGCGCTTCAGTCCATCATCCTTCTGCTCGGCTCCATCTTCATCACCTGGTTCGGTCTGAAAGCCCTCGCGCCGTTTGCGCACGACGGTCAGACCTGGTGGGGCGTCATGCAGGAGACCATCAAGCAGGCGAATCAGGAGCAGGAGTTCTCCCGCGCCCTGTGGCGTCCGCTTTCCGACCCGAAATTCCCGTGGCTCGGCGTCATGATCGCTTCCATCACGATCGGCGTCTGGTACTGGTGCACCGACCAGTACATCGTTCAGCGCACGCTTTCCGCGAGAAATCTGACGCAGGCTCGCCGCGGCGCGATCTACGGCGCCTTCCTTAAGATTTGGCCGGTCATGATCTTCCTCGTGCCGGGCCTCATCGGCTATGCGCTGTACCGTCATGGCGCTCTTCCGCTGCCGGAAAAGATCGTCGATGGCGTCGTCGTCGGCGTGCAAGGCGACAAGGTGTTCCCCATCATGGTTGCGAACCTGCTTCCGGAAGGTCTCCGCGGCCTCGTCGTCGCCGGCATGCTTGCCGCGCTGACCAGCTCCTTGGGATCGCTGTTCAACTCTTCCGCAACGCTCTTCACGGTGGACATCTATCAGAAGCTCCGTCCCGGTCAGTCGCAGAAGCATTATCTGACGGTCGGGCGCATTGCGACGGTCGTCGTCGTCGGTCTCGGTCTTCTCTGGATTCCGGTCATGAAGCTGGTTTCCAGCGGCGGACTGTATGAATACCTGCAGGGCGTCCAGGGCTATATCGCGCCCCCGATCGCCGCCGTGTTCCTGCTTGGTCTCTTCAACAAGCGCATCAACTCCTATGGCGCCGTCACCGGCTTGCTTGCCGGATTCATTCTCGGCATGTTGAAGCTCACGACGCAGACGTTCTTCGGAACGGGCGCGGGCAAGATCAACGTTCCGGTTCTTGCGCAGATCGGCGACTTCAACCCGTTCTACACCTCCGGCATTCTTTTGGTGATCTCGCTGGTCGTCATTATCGTTGTCTCTCTGATGACGCCGCCGCCGCGCCAGGATCAGCTTACGGGTCTTACCTACAGCTGCCTGGATCGCAAGGCGATTCGAGAAAGCTGGAATTGGGTCGATGTCGTCACCACGGTCTGCGTGCTCGGCCTGATCATCGGCATGTATCTCTACTTCAGCTTCTGGCTTTCCTAAAGCCGTTGCGAAGCTGGATTCCACTGCGAATCAAAGCCCGGCGCTCCCCTCGAAGGAGCGTCGGGCTTTTTCTTTTTCGCGAATGCGACGGCTTGTCGGCAGGAGACGATCAAGGGTCGACTGCGATTCTTTCCTGTTCCGTTTTTTTTGCGTTTTTTCAACATCCCCTTTTTCAAAAAATCCGCCCGACATTGCACTGTCGCATTCCCAAGACACGAGTCTGCCGGCATGTTTCTACTCTTCAAAAAACGTCATATTTTTCTTCCGCGCGCGATTCCCATTTGATTCGCATCGACTTTGCGCTATATTAAGGAAAACGCTAAAAGACGAAAGGTCTTTCATGAAACGTACGAATCACGCATTGTTTTCGGCTCTCGCATCGATGTCGCTTCTTTTTCTTGCAGCGTGCGGCGGACTTTCCGAGCGGGAGCAAATGGAAATGCTTTCCCTGGATCAGCCTGTGCATCCGGCAGACATGTCTCCTGTTCAGCTCGTTGCCTGCATGGAACTGGCGACCGATCCGGATGGCGCCATGCGCAATGCGAAATCCTATCTTTTGAAGCAGCGCATTCGCAATCGTCGCGATGCGGAGGATTCCGATTTCTTCCTCGTCGAACGCGGCAAGACGACTTACGAGGAATATGAGACGGAAATCAAGTTTCAGCGTCCGGACTGGCAAAAGCAGACATCCTTCCGGAACGGGAAGGCGTTTTTGTCGCTGCTTTATCGCGACAATCAGGCATGGACGATCAATCCGAACAATCGACGCGCAAAGGAAATCACGGGGCATCAGCTGGAGCTTTTCCGCGTCTTCAATTCCTTTTCCGACCCGTCGCGCAATCTCCTGGACATCTTTCCTTCGCCGGAAATCGCAGTCGTGTATCTTAACAAGGAGCGGCATTACCGTCTCGTCTGCCGTACGACGCACCCGGACATCGCTCCCTATGTTCTGTACGTCAATGCCAAGACGTTTCTGACGACCAAAGCCGAGACGATTCTGTATACGGATGACGACCGGCAATTTCTGTATACGGCGACGCCGGCGAACTTCAAATGGTATTCCGGCGTACTTCTTCCTGAGAGCATCATCATCAAGGTGGCCGGACTGGAAGAGGTTTGCACCATCGACACCTTTGCGCTGAACGTGAATTTCCAGCCGGAAGACTTCGCCGTTCCTGCTGTTTTCCGTCCCAATCTGCGCGACGCCTCGGACGGGGATGCGGCGGAGAGACCTCTTAAGCCGCTTGACGAGCCCGGTCCGACTCCGACAGCCCCGCCGCGTCCGGCCTCATGAACCCTTTTCCGCTCAGACGCATCGCGGAAGCCGGATGGCGCAGAGCGGAGAAAGGATTGCGCTTTCTCAGAAGCGGCAGCGTGCAGGTTTCCTTTTCCAACGGACGGCGCATTCCATTTTCCTTCGCCTGCATTTTAGCCGTTTTCTGCCTTGCCCTCCTTGCGATTCATTGCTTCAAGAATCTTCCAGGCCGGACTGCGTCGCCATTGGATTCAACGAACAGCCAGATCAAGCTTGTCTTCATTCCGGCGTCAGGCAATTCCGATTGGTGGGGACTTGTGCGCATTGGAGCGGAATCCGCTGCTCGTGAATACGGAGCCAAAGTGGAATGGCTGGCTCCGGAAGACGGCGCGGATCGCAACGAACAGGTCCGCCTTTTCGCTTCAGCTCTGGAAACGCATCCGGACGCCATTCTGATTGCGCAGGAAAGCCCGGAAATCGCACATCTCGTTCGCAGGGCCGCCGATGAAAAGATTCTTTGCGTCGCCGTGCTTGCGCCATGCGAAGGATCTTCCTTCTCCATCGGCATCAACCATGCCAGCCTCGGCGCGGAAGGGATGCGCCTGCTCGCCGAATCCGTCGCGGGGAAGGGAGACGTGCTTTTCGTTTCCTCTTCCAGCCGCATGGGCATTGACGCCCCTCTTTTGCGCGGCTTCCGCGAACTTGCCCGTCAGGAATATCCGCAGATTCGCATCATGCAGGAGCGCACGGGAATATCCGGCACGTTAGCCGAGGCGGAAGGCATTTCGGATGCAATGCTCGCGCTCCATTCGCATGCGTCGGGCGTCTTCGCTGCGGATCGCACCGCCGCTCTGGGCATGCTGTTCGCTCTGCGCAGGCGCGGGCTGGCCGGAGCTGTCAGCTTCGTTGGCGTCGACAGTTCCGCAGAACTGATACGTGCGCTGGAAAAAGGCGAGATATCCGGTCTTGTCGTTCGGAATCCGCGGGAAATCGGATCGCAGGCGGTGCATTGCGCCATTCGCAAGCTGCATGGCGACGAAATTCCTTCCTCCGTTCCGATTCCGTTCATGCCAGTGGAACGTTCGAACCTGGAGAGAATGAAGCTCGAGGATCCCGGCGCGCTGGGCGTCTGAATCAGTTGTTCGTTTCCCTCGGACGCGTCGTCGCACGCGCTCTTTCCAATTCGGACGCGATGCTTTTCACTCGTTCCGCGACGCCTGCGACAAGGTCGTCCGGCGCGCTGGCTCCGGAAGCGATTCCGACCGATTCCGCATCTGCAAGCATTGCAGAGACGACGTCGTCCGGGGATGCGGCGAGAATCGTTTTCGCGCCTTCCTCCTCTGCGATTTCGCAGAGTCGCCGCGTATTGGAGCTATGGGATGATCCGGCGATGAAGACAATATCGCATTCCCGAGCAAGTCGGCGGACGGCAAGCTGGCGCTCGCGCGTGGCCTCGCAGACAGAGGCCTCGTCGCGCAGGTCGGGAATCTTGCGGCGCAGGACGCGAACCATTTCGTCGACGGTCGCTTGATTGAACGTTGTCTGGCTGAGGCAGGCGTAGAGAGTTCCTTTCTGCGGAAGAAAATTCTCAGCGTCGCGCAGATTTTCCAACAAAGCCTTCTCTCCGGGAATTCGGCCGAGAATTCCTTCCACTTCGCGGTGACCGCTCTTGCCGAATAGAAGAATGAAGAATCCCTGTTCGGAAAGGGCGGCGGCACGCTTGTGAACAAGATGCACAAGGGGACATGTCGCATCCACGATGCGGAGAGGAAGGCTTCTGGCGTGCTTCTCCGTCGCTTCGGAAACGCCATGCGCGCTGAAGACCAGAAGCGAGTTTTCGGGCAGTTCGTCCGGCGTGTCCACGATGACGACTCCGCGAGCGCGAAGATTTTCGACGACGCGTTCATTGTGAACAAGGTCATGCAGGATGTGCACGGGGGCGCCGTGACGCTTCAGCAGTTCGTCCGTCATGGCAAGCGCGCGCCTCACGCCGGCGCAAAAGCCGATTGTTTCGCAGATCTTGACTTTCATGAGCCGCTCCCGAAAAGAAGAAGAAACTTCCGATGCGCATCCTTGTCGCCGTAGGAATCCTGCGCGTCAGGAGCCAGATCCTGCGGCGCATAGTTGGTGCGGACGCTTAATATCCGAAGGGTCGAGTCCTGTTCCGAAATCATGCGGAAGCGAACGACCCATGTCCGACAGTGAATGTCCCATTCTCCTGAATCGGTCGGTTTCACGCGTTTGCGCGACGCGTCGAAAGGGTCGTGCCTGAGCTGGACTCGGCAGAAATTGACAAGGTCAAGCCCCGTTTCGCGTTCAATCCATGCCGCTCGGGCAAGAAATTCCGGAGCAAAGTCGAGTTCCCATGCGCGCGGTCGAACGGCGTCGCGCCAGCCGGCCTTCGCATTCGGAAAGGCGTCGGCGGCGGGAATGTACGGCTTGATGTCCAGTATAGGCGTTCGGTCGAGAATGTCGCAATGACGAAGGCGCACGGTCAGGCCGTCGATGCCGGCCAGCTCGACGCAGCTGAGACCGATGGGGTTCGGACGGTGGGGACTGCGTGTGGAGAAGACGCCGTAACGGCGTTTTTCCGGAGCGAACGGAGGCGCGACCTTGGGACGCCATGTCTGATTCAAATGAAAGATGAAGACGATCCAAATTCGTTCGAAGCCATCCAGGTCTTCCAAGGCCTGTTCGAAGCCGCGCCCGGGCTTGAGCTCGATACGCGCGTCGCTCTGCGAGAATTCAGCCTGTCGCGGCGCTTCATAGCGCCAGTGGAGGTTCGTTCTGAGAAGGCCGATCGGCTCGAAGGAATATGTCGATGGAATCGTTGCCGGCGGCATGGCGTCAACCCGCGATGTCGTCGAACGCCGCGTTCAAAGCGAAGGATCGCACGGCGAGCGAGTCGTTCACATTGCTTCGAAGAACGCGAAGGAGGGCTTCCGCTTCATCCAGAAGGCGTGCTGACTCCATTGGATTCAACTCCGGGCGAGGAACACTCTCCAGATACGGACGTACGACCTCCGGATTCGGAAGTTCGTTCGGAGCGATGCCGTTGGCAAGGAAATCGATCTGCGCAAACCAAGTATGGAGGACGCTCAGGAATTCCTCTCTGAGGCGTCGGTATTCGCATCCTGCTTCTCCTTCCATGCGCTTCGCAACGAGCTTCTGCGCTGCGGATTCCAGATTTTGCGCAGCCTCAAGACGCGCCGACCACTTTTCCTTGACGAGATTCTGCGCGGAGGCGTCGAGCGATTCCAAGAGTTCGATAAGTCCGGACGCGCAATCCTCCGCCGCGCAGAGATCGTTCTTCGCATGAAAGGAGAGACGGAATAGAAGATCCGGCAATGCGGCGAAGCGCTCCATGTCATAGCGGCACAGGTAGTCCGGGAGCATTAGCGTCTGGCAGCGGGAACGGATGGTCGGGAGAAGCGAGGCGGGGCGTCCGGTCGTCATAAGAATGAGGGAGTTCGGGGGCGGCTCCTCCAGGGTTTTGAGAAAGGCGTTCTGCGCGCTTTCGTTCATCGCATCGCAGTCATAGATGATTCCGACCTTGAGCCCAAGGACATTGGAGCTGCTGAGATAGAACTGGTATTCGAAGCTGCGGAGCGTATCCGGATCGGTTTCGTCCAGTCCGACCGTGATCTGGCGCGATTTCGAGGTAGGCGCAAGAACGAAGAGATCCGGATAAAGCCGATTTTCCAGAGTTTTGCAGTTGTCGCAGGTTCCGCAAGGGACGCCGTCGGGCAGGGGGGATTCGCAGGCTGCAAACATCGCAAGCAGGATCGGGAAGTCCATGCGGAGATCGGCGTTGGACGAAACGATCAGATAGGAATGAGCGAGTCTGCCTGCGCGCTTGACTTCCTTCAAGGAGTTCGCGAGCAGAGGGAATTGTCGTTCAAACGAGCGCCAGTCGTACATGAATCTCCTCCAGGATTCTGCGGAATACGGTCTCTTGATCCGCGGATGCGTCGATCACGGAAAAACGATCCGGTTCGTTTTTCGCCAGATTCAGAAATCCGTCGCGCACCTTGACATGAAACTCAAGCGTCTCCGAATCGAAACGATCGGATGCCGCAGCTCCTCCGCGCGACGAGACGCGGCTCAGACCGATTTTCGGATCAAGGTCGAGCAGAAGCGTCATATGCGGGCGCAGGTCGCGGCAGGCGAAGGCGTTGAGCTGTTCCACGAGGCGCACGGAGAGCCCGCGCGCGATGCCTTGATAGACGACGGTGGAGTCGATGAATCGATCGGAAAGCACGATCGCGCCGCGCAGCAGAGCGGGACGGATCAGACGTTCGCACATCTGGGCGTGACAGGCGCCGAAGAGAAGAAGCTCCGTTTCGGGAATGAGATTTTCATCAGGCTCCGGCGTTTTCAAAATGGAGCGAATCTTTTCCGCAACGCGCGTGCCGCCTGGCGAACGGGAAGCGACGATTTCGCGTCCCGTTCTTGCGCGGAGCTCGTCCGCGAGCAGACGGAGCATCGTGGACTTGCCGCAGCCTTCGCCGCCTTCAAGAGAAATGAAACAGCCATTCGCCATAAAAAAAGAGCCTTTTTTCGAAAACCGCCTTGCGCAGACATGCGTTCGCATGTAAATTGTTTGCTTGATACAATACCACAAAATCGAAACCTTTCAAAGTCGGAGACCGAAAAATGTCCGAAAAGCTTGACCGCAGCTCCTATCTCACCGCAAACATCGGCGACTTTCCTGCCGAAATGAACGTCAACGGACGCAAGTACGTCAAGCTGACCGACCTGCGCTACGGGACGAATCCGCATCAGCCTGCGGCCGCCTATCGTCCCGTCGACGTCAACGGTGCGATCATGGACATGAAGGTCTTGAAGACCGGCAAGAACGGTCTTTCCCAGACCAATTTCGAGGACATCTCCGGAGCTCTGAACATCGTCAAGTACTTCTCCGTCCCCGCATGCGCCGTCATGAAGCACGTGAATCCGAGCGGAGCGGCGGTCGCCGTCGAGGGGGAGACCCTCAAGGACGTCTATGTCAAGGCGCGCGACTGCGATGCGCGTGCGGCATTCGGCAGCGTGATCGCCTTCAACGTTCCCGTCGACGGCGAGACGGCGGAAGAGATCATGAGCACGTTTGCGGAATGCGTCGTCGCGCCGGGCTTTACGGACGAAGCGCTTGCGATCTTCAACGATCAGGAGAACCACAAGCTCAACAAGCAGCTTCGCGTCCTTCAATGCGGCGAACCGGCATCGCTTCCGAAATACGTCGGCGATGCGGCTGAGGATACCTTCAAGGTGCTTGGCGACGGAACGCTGATCGTTGCGGCTCCGCTCCTGACGCACGTGCGCACCTTCGACGACCTTCCGCCCGCCTCCGGAACGAACAAGGCCTGCGGAGAACAGACCTCGACCGTCGATCCCACGGAACAGCAGAAGAAGGATCTTCTTGCCGCATGGTACATCAACGTCAGCGTCCGTTCGAACGGCGTCGTGATCGTCAAGAACGGTCAGACGCTCGCAGTCGGCACGGGCGAACAGGATCGCGTCGGCGCAGTCGAACAGGCCATTGAAAAGTTCAAGGCGAAGTTCACCGGGACTCAGACTCTGGAAGGCGCGGCGATGTCCAGCGATGGCTTCTTCCCGTTCCCCGACGCGCTGGAGACTGCCGCTGCCGCAGGAATCACCGCCGTGGTCGCCCCGGCCGGTTCCCTGAAGGATGCTGACGTCGTCAAACGCGCGAACGAGCTTGGCGTAGCGCTTCGCCATGCGCCGGAACGCGTCTTTTCGCATCACTAAGGAGCGTCTGATGCCGTCCGCCGCTGGAACGGAGGCCACGCTTGCGGAACACGCTCTGTCCGGCGAAGTGGAAAGGGTCGTTTACGAGAGCGAGGACGGAGCCTATTGCGTCTTCCGCCTCCGCGACCCTCAGGGCAATCTGCATACGGCGGTCGGAACGGTTCCAGGGATCGCCGCAGGACAAACGGTTGAACTGACCGGAAAATGGGAGATGAACAAGGAGCACGGACGACAGTTCCGTCTCGATTCCTGCAAATTCTCCCTTCCGGCCACGCGAGAGGGACTCATTCGTTATCTTTCCAGCGGCGTCATCAAAGGGATCGGCGAAAAGTACGCGACCTTGATCGTGGATACGTTCGGTCCAAACACCCTTTCCGTCATGAACAACGCGTCCCGTCGCCTGCTTGAGGTCCCGGGACTTGGCAAAAAGCGGGTCGAGGCGATCCGAAAGACTTGGTGCGAAAACGCTGAAAAGCGCGAGCTCCAAATCTATCTGCAGG
>CAZAAM010000042.1:0-12667 GCA_964483055.1 uncultured Victivallales bacterium | reverse complement strand
GCCGCCGGCGTGCTTGGCGGCGAAATCGTCGCAGCGGGACCGCCGAACACGCTGACGGTCGAACGCTTTCCGCGTTCTCTCACAGCGCGCTTCCTTGCCGGCGAGCTTTCGATCCCCGTGCCGAAAAAGCGTGCGAAGGGAAACGGGAAGTTCATCGAAATCAAGGGGGCGAGGCAGAACAATCTGAAAGGGATCGATGTCAGAATCCCGCTCGGAACGATGACATGCGTGACCGGCGTCTCCGGCTCCGGCAAGAGTTCGCTCGTGAACGGAATCCTGCGCCCCGTGCTGGAACGCCGATTCAAGATGGCGGATGCAGGCGAGCCCGGCGCGCATGACGGAATCCTCGGATTGGAGAACATCGACAAGGCGATCATCATCGACCAGTCTCCGATCGGGCGCACGCCTCGTTCCAATCCTGCGACCTACGTCGGCTTCTTCACGAACATTCGCGCGCTGTTCGCATCGTTGCCGGATGCAAAGGTGCGCGGCTTCGGTCCGGGACGCTTCAGCTTCAACGTCAAGGGCGGTCGCTGCGAGGAATGTCAGGGAGACGGCATCAAGAAGATAGAAATGCAGTTTCTCCCCGACGTCTACGTGGAGTGCGCAGCGTGCCACGGTCGCCGCTTCAACGAGGACACGCTCCAGATCCGCTACAAGAAGAAGAACATCGCCGACGTGCTGGCAATGACAGTCAGCGAAGGCGTGGAATTCTTTTCCGCGATTCCTGCGATCGCGCGAAAGCTCAAGACCTTGGAAGACGTCGGTCTTGGCTACGTCGCCATCGGTCAGGCGGCGACGACGCTTTCCGGCGGCGAAGCGCAGCGCGTCAAGCTTGCGACGGAGCTTTCCCGCGTTCCGCGCGGCCACACGATCTACATCCTTGACGAGCCGACGACCGGATTGCATCTTGCGGATGTCAAACAGCTTTTGGAAGTTCTCGCCAAGCTCCGTGACATGAACAGCACGGTGATCGTGATTGAACACAACGGCGATGTCATCAAAAGCGCGGACTACGTCATCGACCTAGGTCCGGAGGGCGGCGATCAGGGCGGATATCTGATCGCGCAGGGGACGCCGGAGCAGGTCGCTTCCTGCAAAAAGTCTTATACCGGACAATATCTCAAGCGGATTCTCAAAGGCGAGCTTTTCTGAAGCGCTGCCGTCCCGCCTGCGCACGTCTTTATTCGAAGGGACGGCATTTCTCGGCGTCCGTCATGTTCGACGCGCCGGCTTTTCTGCGTGAATCGTCCGTTTCATTTCGGAGGATTTCGCGCGGAGAGCCTTGGCCGCATTTCGAACATTGATCAGGAACATATTCAATTCTTCTTCGGAGCAGTCGCGTCCCCGGAAGCGGAGTCGTTCATATTCACGTGCGCAGTCTTCCAGAAGCCGCCGACCGGATTCTTCCGCCCAAACGCGATAGCTCTGCCAGTCGGCGCGCGCAACGCCTCCTTTCGCCGTTGCGATGCGTTCCAATCGTTTCATGGCGCGGAATGCCTTGCGCAGATTTCGGGGCAGGGCGCGCTCCGGGCTGTTTCGTCGGCGAAGATGGATCCGGACGAACAGAAACGCTCCATAAAGAAGAAGAATCGCCGTGCAGGAGGAAATCGGCCGGTCTTGATAAAGATACAGGACGCCTGCCGCTGCTGCGTCCCAAAGGCGAGCGATTCCCCGTGCAGGATAGCCGCGGCGGAACCAGACGGCGACGTCATCGAAAAGTTTCGCGATGCGCTCGAACTGCTCGTCGAAGAATCCGATTTCCTGCTTCGGCGGACGATTGTCGCCCGGCGTGGCGTCCAAAAGCATCCATCGTCCTTCGTCTTCCAGCCAAACTTCCGTCCATGCGTGCAGATCTTCTCCCGTGGCGTACCAGAATCCGGCGGGATGCCGTTCCGTGCAGAGGACGCCGCAGACGTAGCGGGTCGGCATGTCGATTGCACGGAGCAAAAGCGCGGCGGCCGAGGCGAACAATTGACAATGCCCTTCGCGAGTTCGAAACAGGAAGTTCGTTAGAAGGTCGCCATGCGGATCGCCGCGCGGAGGCGTCAGGGTGTAGCGACAGTTTTTTTGCAGCCATGAGGCGATCCCTTTCGCCTTCTCCCGGTCGGACATGTTTCGGCGCTTGTCCTGCGGAAGAATTGCGTCGGCAAAGAGCGCAAGACTGTTTTGCAGGACGTTCGGAATGGAAAGATAGGCTGCTTTTTCGTGTTCGGGGAGTTCGGAGAGGATCGGTTCGTTCCAAGCGGAATCCGGCGCGTCGCCCGCCCGTTCTACGACGATTCCGGACGCGACGTTCCAGTCCGACGCAAGAATTCGCCCGTCCTGCGTCGCCGCCAAAGTCATCGCGTCGAGCGTCGCATAGATTGCGTCGCCGGGCAACGGCATGTCGGTGCGCCAGAACGAGGACGGCAAACGAAGCTCCATTCGGACCGGGGCGGGGAGCGTCGCCGAATCATCGTCGTCCGGATGAAGTCGGAACTTGAGCGTGGACAGCCTTTCGTGCGCGCCAGTGTCCGGAAGAGTTCCGGGACGATCGAGCAAAGCGCGCCATGCGCCTTCTCGGAGATAGTAGACATAGGCGTTGACGCGCAGCCAGCCCGGCGGCGTTTCGCTGAAGACGCGCAGAATCGTCTTCTTTCGACTGGCGTCGGCCCAGCGCGGATGCGGAAACTGAAGACGCGTCGTATCGCCGAAAAGCTCGTCGCGTCCGTTGTAGCGATAGCGGCTCATCATATGCGCGCGGATCGCCTGCCGCCATTGTTCCAAATGCTTCGACTGGCTTTTCAGAAGAGCGAAGAGACCGAAGAGGAAGCATGGGATTGCGAACAGGGCGGCGAAACGCAGCCAGCGGACGGTCTGGAGGCGAATCTTTGCGCCATAGCGGACTTCCGCATGCAGAGCGACCAGAACGCCTGCGCACTGGAGGCAGACGCAAATGAAACAGGTCGTCCGATAGGCGCGGAGCAGGGCGGTCGTTCCCGGCATGGAGACATTGACCAGCCAGTTCGTATGAATCAGATCGCCGCAGAGCATTCCGGAGAACAGGGCGAACATGATGACCGTGGCGACGCTTCCCCGCGTTCGTCGGAAGAAGCACCCGCATGCCGTCGCATAGATCAGCAGCGGCACGGTGAAATGCGCTCGAATGAAGTAATCGGAATACGTCATGCGTTCCGTCGGAACGTTGGACGCGAGATCGGGGAGAACCGCCAATGTGAACGCGGTCAACGCCAAATAGATCAGAGGGCGTCCCTTTGGCTCCGGCCGGTTTTTCAGGAAGGACGGCAGGAGAAGCAGAACTCCCGCGATGATGCAGTATGTCGGCGCGTCGTATTTGACGGACATCAGAAATGCAGGCGGAGCGATCAGCAGAATTCTCGCCAGGAGCGGTATCGGCGGCGTCGCACGTTTGTCGAGTTCGTTCGTCACAGCACGTCGCCTCCGTTTAGAATCGCTTTCGGCGATGCGGAAAGAATCGTCTCCGGCGCGTCAGGCGGCAAAGAGTCATCCCCGACAAGGATAGGAACAATTTTGCTTTCCGGCGCTTCAAGCTCGCGGAGAAGAGCTCGGACGGAGTCGTCCCACCGGGTCGTGACAAAGAAGACGACGCCCGAATCCAGAACGCGGGCGATGAAGTCCTCCGGAATTCTGAGAAACGGATCGCGCGAAGCGGGGCGTATCGTTGCAAGAAGATCGAGAAGTCGAAGATTCCTTCGCTCTTCGCGTCTCTCCTCGAATTCATAAAGTTCGGTTCCGAGCGCAAGAAGACCTGCCTGAATCTCCATTGACGCCAACGTGTCGGCGATGGAGGCGCAGAGCGAAACTGCTGCCTCAAAGGCTGGATCCGCACATTCCTGCGCGCGTTTGAAGAGCGACTTGAATCTTGCCGCAGTCGTGCGCCTTCCGGAAAAGAAGACGTCGAACAAAATGCCGGCGCGCGAGATTCGTTCCTGCTGGAACTCTTTGACAATCAATGTTCTGTTTCGCGCGGTCGACTTCCAGTGAATCTTGCGGATCGGATCGCCGCTGCGGTATGCGCGGCAACCGAAAAGATCCATGCTTTCGCCCGGCTTCGGAGCCGACGCGGCGTTCTTATGGGGCAGAACGCCGCCCGCGGCGGCGGCAAGTCCGCGAAGGCGGAAGCATGGCGGGTGAATGATCAGCTCCTGCTCTTCTCCGAAAACGCATGTCCGCTTGAAAAGCTGGAAAGGAAAGACGGATTCGACGATTCCCTGCGGAATGCGGAGCTTTCCTCGACGCAGCGGCAGGAATTCCGTTCGCTCGGAAAGAGCGGAGCGTCCGGCGATGGAAACGTATTCGTTCCCGCGAATCCGCAGAATCGCATCCGATGCGAGGAAAGGATCGATCAGCAGATCGGCGGCCGGAAGACGGCGAAGGTTTTCGATTTCATAGGAGACGGAAAAGGGCACGCCCTGCTTTGCGCGGAAAGGGAGACGTCGTTCGATCTTAAGCTTTGGCCGGAGAATCTGGCCGAAAAGAAAGTCCGTCATGAACAGTGCAAGAAGAAAAAGCGCGAATGGCGCGACCGGACTGTCGACCGAAAGCGATGCGAAAAGAAGTGCAATGACTTCCACGAGAATCAGAAGACGCGCCGGGCGACTGATTGATCGTTCGTACCATGCGCCTGCATGCAGAAGCGGTCTTAGAAGCGGAATGCGTTCGTAAAGGTCGCGCGTGGCGGAACGCGGCAGATCCGGCGCCCATGCGGGGCCGACCCGGCGCGGCGGTTCGTTCGTCCTGTTCTTCATCTTCATGCGGCGTCTCGCGCGCGAGTTGCTTCCCGGGATCAGACCGGGACGGGTATCCGCTTCAGAATGCCGGAAAGGATGTCCGCCGGAGCGAGACCCGCATGGCGGCTCTGCGCGTTCGGAACGAGGCGGTGAGCCAAGACTGGAATTGCCAGTGCGGAGGCGTCGTCGGGCGTCGCATAGTCGCGTCGGTCAAGCCAGGCGCGAGCTCGTACGCAGCGCGCCAGATCAAGCGCCGCGCGCGGACTGGCTCCGAGTCGCAAGCCGCAGTCGGGATCGCGAGTCGCGCGCACGATGGAGAGCAGGAAGTCAAGCACGCTCGATTCGATGGATATGGCGCGGGCATCCTCCTGCGCCGCCTTGAGTTCGTCGCGATCGAGTTCCGCCTTGATGGCATCCAACGGATCGCCGGTTTCCCGGGCGGAAAGGATTTCGATTTCATGCAGCTTGTCCGGATAACCGAGCGAGAACTGCATGGCGAAACGGTCAAGCTGCGCTTCAGGCAGAGGAAACGTGCCGAAGTATTCGACCGGATTTTCCGTTGCGATGACAAGGAAGGGCTTCGGCAGCGGGCAGCGGCGTCCGTCGATCGAGATCTGCCGTTCGTTCATTGCTTCCAGCATGGCGGATTGCGTTCGCGGCGAGGCGCGATTGATTTCGTCGCCGAGAACAATATTGGAGAAAATCGGTCCCTGATGGAACGTGAATTCGGAGGTTTTTTGATTGAAGACGGCCGCGCCGAGAATGTCGGACGGCATCATGTCCGGCGTAAACTGAATCCGCTTGAATTCGCATTCGACGCTTTTTGCGAGAGCCTTCGCAAGCGTTGTTTTGCCGACGCCGGGCACGTCGTCGAGCAGGACATGCCCTTCGGCAAGAACGGCGGTCAGGAGCAGTTCGATCACTTCATCCTTGCCGCGAATAACCTTGCGCAAATTGTCGCGCACGCGGGAGACCTTGTCGTAAAGCTGAAAGTTCGGCATGATGCAGAGAACCCTTCCTTCGAAAGCATGTGGGGAAAATAGCGCGTCGGGCATGTAATTTCAAACCGAAATTGCAAAAAAATGAACGCGGATTTCCGACTTTGATTTGAAAATCGCCAAAAATGGAATATGTTGAAGACATTGATGTCGGAAGGCGGCAATCCGTCGCATCCGCAAGCATTAGGTAGGGAGATTTTCTATGAAACTGTTTCGCTGGACGCCGCTCGTCGCATTTGCCTGCGCCGCCGTTCTCTGCTGCGGCGCGCAAAGCTGTGATGAAGATTCGTTAGACACGCTGCTCGATCCGGATCAGTGGGATTCCACGCAGGAGACGAAGGGCGTCGTCTCTATCCATTCCGTCGTTCGCTATCGTCGCGGAGATTCCATGGAAAGAATGCTCCCAAGCTATTTCGGCGACGACGTATGCGTCGTGCCGCTCCAGTTGCTCGATTCTGGAAACATCAAGGAAATTCAGGCGATTCCGATTCCCGACGAACCCGGATTTTATAATCTGAAGCTTAAACTGACCGATCGCGGACGCAAGCTTTGGATCGGCCTCAGCGTTCCGAACAAGGGCACGCAGCTGGCGTTCGTCATCGATGGAATGGTCTATCGCGGATTTGTCCCGCGCCTGCTTTACAACGATACGACGGACGAAGTCATCGTCGACGGTCCGTTTGATCAGGCCACCGCGCTGGAGCTGCAGAACCAGTCCAAGCGCAACTTTAAGAAAATGGAGCAATGACGAGTTTTTGCGAACAAGCATAAAACCGCTTGAAACGCATCTCGCCTTCAGATGGACGAACAACGGATGCAAGCGTTCCGGATGCGGCTTGAACGATGGTTCGACTGTCGTCGCCGCAACCGATCTTGAAAGACGGAATTCCGATGTCGACAGCTGAAAAGGCGTATGAAAAATTCAAAATTCAATCGCGGAAACAAAGCGCAAATCCGCAAAAACGAAAGGATGCAGGCATGAAGAAACTCTTATTTGCTGCGTTGACGCTGACGATGTCCGTTGTTGCGTTCGCCCAGAATCCGATCGACTATCTTCCCGAGCAGAGCATGATCGCGATCTATGCGGACGCGACGAAATTCAAGGGGACTGCGATAGAACGGCTCGTTAAGGAAATGTCCAGGCAGATGTTCCCCGGAGTAGGAATGGAAGGAATCGATTGGAACGGATCCGCGGCTGCAGGCTTTTATCCCGCATCGACGAATCAGATCAATCTCGATGTTCCTGACGGACAGATGCCGGAGCTCCCGGACGTGCTCTATGCGGGCGTGTCGGCGTTTCCCGGTCAGACTGACAAGCTGTACGCTCTTTCCGTGAAGCAGAGCGAGGCGGTGAAAAAGCAATGCAAGAAGTTCGGCGGCGAAGGCGCGACGTTCTCGCAGACGGCGAAAACGATCGACGGCATGCGCGCGCTGGAAATGGTCACGACGGTCGGACCGATGCACTTCCGCTCGGTCGACGTATACCAAAGCGCCGACGTCGTTCAGTCGTTCGGCGCATTTTCCGGGAAGCCGGTGGAATCCGTCGCGGCTGTTTTGAACAAGCCGGAAGGCAAGTGCAAGCTGCTGACCGCTGACGCGTTGCAGGATGTCGCCTTTGCAGTCGCGTTCGACGTCAAGTCGATCATGGCGATGCTTCAGCTCCCGGATGAGATCAAGCAGGGCGAAACGTACAAGCAGCTTGCCGGTCTTGACAAATTGGCGCTTTTGATGAAGATCAAGGACAATATGGCGATATTCCTTCTCTCGATCGACTGCATCGATGCGAAGAACTGCGATGATCTCAAGATGGAGATCGCAACCATGCTCGCTCCGCTTCAAGGGGAAGCCAATCCGCAGAATCCGTTCTCCGACATTCTGAAGACGCTCAAGACGACGCCGCGCGGAGACAAAGGACTCGACGTTTCCATGCAGGTTTCGATGGACCTCGTCAATGTCGGAGCCGGCATGCTCATGATGGCGGCCCAGCAGAGACAGGGACAGATCTGCGGTATGGAAACAGACGCGGACATCGATGGCGAAATCGTGGAAACGGAAGTGATCGAAGTCGAAGAGCAGACGAAGTAAACGCAGAAGCTTCGATGCCGCGTCGTTCGTCGCGCGGCGGGGCTTTCTTGGCGCCGTTCCGGGGGTTCGTCTCCGGCGCGGCGTTTTTCATGCGCTTTTTATGAACGCGCTGGACAGAAAACGCGCGCGTCCCCCGCCTTCGAAAGCTCTGCGGCCATCGAATCCGCGTCGTTTCGGGAGCGGCGCCGCCCTGATGGCTTCGAATCCGAGGAAAGGAACGCTTGCAGGGCGAAAACGCTGCGGATGCGGGCTTTTTTCTCGTTTTGAGAAAGAAGGATGGCGATTCTCGGTTGCAATCGCTCTGAAGAGCCAGTATATTAACGCATTATGATCTTCTTCGATACATTGGATTCCACGAACCGATACGCCAAGGAGCGCTTCGACGAATTAAAGGATGGCGAGCTCGTTGTCGCTGCGACGCAGACGGCAGGACGGGGACGTTTGAACCGGACTTGGTTTTCTCCCAGAGGAAACGTCTATGCGAGCTGCGCGATACGTGTGAAGGAAAATCCCTTTGCAGGCATCGAGGCATGTTCCGTGGCCTTGCTGGATCTGCTCGTAGAATTGGCCCCCGAGACGCCTTTCTACATCAAATGGCCGAACGACGTCTTTTGCGGACGTGCGAAGGTCGCCGGACTGCTTTCAGAATTCACGGGAGCCGGATTGATCGTCGGAATCGGGCTCAACGTGAACATGACGGAGGAGGAGCTCGCTTTGACAGGTCAGGAGGCGGCGTCCATTCGAAGCGCGACCGGAAGAACGTTCGACGTCATGGACTGCGCAGCTCGACTGGAGCGCGCGATTCAGAGAATCCTGCCGCTTTTGCATGACGATCGCCCTGCGCTTTTCGCGCGCTGGCGCGCCGCGAACGCTCTCATCGGTCGCGACTTGGATTTCATCCGTACGGACGGAACCGTCGCGAGCGGCGTCTTTCACGACGTGGACGCGGACGGAGCTCTGTTGCTGAGGACGGCGGACGGGGTCGTGACGCGTTACGATTGCGGCGATCTTCGGATTCGACGCGATGCGATTTGAAACATTATGGAATACGGACGGAAACGGAAATCGGAGAGAACGAAACCATGATCGCTCAACTGACAGGAAAAGTCGTCATGCTGGATTTGACGGAGATGGTGCTGGACGTCAACGGCGTCGGCTACGCCGTTTCCATTCCCATGAGCACCTATGACGCAATGCCGCGGGAAGGCGAGACCGCAACTCTCCTGACCAGCCTGCAGGTTCGCGAGGATTCGATGCAGCTCTTTGGCTTCGCCACGAAGCAAGAGCGCGCCGTTTTCGAATTGCTGATCACGGTGAACGGAATCGGCGCGCGGACGGCGCTCGCCATTCTCAGCAGCATGAACATCGCCTCCCTCTGCTCCGCGCTTGCGAACGGCGACGTGAAGACTCTGAAGAGGATCAACGGAGTCGGTCCGCGAACGGCGGAACGCATGATTCTGGAGCTTCGCGACAAGATAGAAAAGATTGCGCCGGAATGCGCGTTCGGAGCGATTCCTGCGGATATGGCGAAGTCGCAGGAGCTTGAAGACGCCCTGCGCGCCCTCGAGCAGCTTGGCTTTCAAAGGACGAAGATTCAGAAGGCGGTCACGGACATGGTTTCCGGCATGCCCGAAGCGGAACGATCCAGCGAGAACATCATCCGCAGATCGTTGCAGATACTCAACGGTTAACCAGCAAATCCAAGAGGCTTCATGAAGGATGTCGCTCCGGATCGTTTGATCGATCTTCCATCCTATCTCGTTTTGGAAATTCCGCCTCCGATGAACGAAATCGTGAAAGCGTTTCGTGCGCGTTTCGATCCGGTTCGCGCCGCGCTTCCGGTGGAGATCACGGTGACGGGATCCTCCGGGCTCGGTCTGCTTACGCCGGGGCAGTCTCTGCGTCATGTGGAGGACTGTTTGGAACGCTTTGCCGCGCGGCAGGCTCCGTTCATGGCCGCATTCAAGGGCGTGGAACGGTTTGAAAAGACGGACATCTACTTCCTTTCGCTGGAGGACGAGGCTCCCTTCGCCGCATTGAATGCTGCGCTTGGACGAAGCGGAATCGCCTTCGAGCCAAGTCCGTATCCTTTCCGTCCTCACTGTACGATCAAGCTGCGGGTGGAGCCGGACGCCCAGGAGACGCTGGAGCTGCTCTTTCTGGAAATTCCGCACATTCCGTTTCTTTTGGATTCGATCGCGCTCTACGGACTTGCCGACGCGAATCACTGCGAACTGCTTTGCCGTACGAAGCTGCGCGGCTCGCCTTCGTGTTCCGCACCGTCCTCCGGGACATAGAAGAACAGCGCGTTTTCAGAGCCTTCGCGCATTTCCAGATAGCAGGCGGCGGAACGCTGAGGCTTCGTCAGAACTTCAAAGAAGCCCATGCGCGGTTCGTTTTCGCCGTCGATAACAAGCGGCGCGTTGAAGAACAGATTCAAAAGAACCGGAGCATCGTCCCTCAGCTTCTCGCGAAGACGGTCCCGTTCGTTTGTCGGCACGGGCGTCAGTTTTGCGAACAGCGGTCTTTCGGCAAGGTCGTCGTCGGCCCGCAGAGGACGAATCCGATAGATGCGGAAGGGATGCGGCGCGTCGTCTCCGGATTGGAACGCGGAGCGAAGTCCGTCCCAATGGGCGACAGTTTGGAAATATCGATCCGTATCCACGCCTTCCAGTTCGCCTTCTTGCGCGAAGGACAGGATGGAATCGGTCGGCGCGAGCAGGCGACGCATGTGGTCCTCTTTCAAGGATTCATGATTGAAGCTGATCGCGTATCCGTGCGCGGGCGGATAGATCGCATATGTCTCGAAAGGAAGTTCCGTTCGGATCAGTTGCGCTGTGTCCTCCCAGGGCATTGGAATCAGGATTCGCATCAGGAGCACATGCAGAATCGTGCAGAGCGCGAGCAGTCCGGCGAAGCATGCGAAGAAGACGCCGATGGTACGCCGTTCGCAAAGACGGCCGAGATTCAGCGCGGCGCCGAGGCTCAGAGGCGCCGCAAGCGGAAGAAAGATGCGTTCTTCGCCCCAGATTCCCGTAAAGACGCAGGAAAACAGAGACAGCGCCGCAAAAATCAGAAGAAATGCTGCGATTCGTCGCATCCGTCGATCTCCGGATGCCAGTCCGGGAAGAAGAATCAGAAAAGGAAGAAGCAGTCCGGAGCAAAGGATCGCGCGACCGGAGAAATGCAAAAAGGAAGTCGGCGACGCCGCGGATTCAGAAAAAACAGCGCGTGCTTCGTTCAGAGCGCCGCTGTTCGCAATCAGCCAGAGCAAAGCCGGGACGGCGGCCGCCGCGCCAAAGGCAAGCAGCGGAAGGAACGCGGGCGTCTTCCATGGTCGTTTCCAGTCGCAGAAGACCGCGAGCCACGCGAGAGCGGCCGCCGCGGCGAAGACGGCTGCATTCGGGATTGTGAAGATGGCGGCGAGAGCGGAAAGAACGGCAAGAAGCGAAAAACGGATGCGCCGCGTTTCTGCGGGATCTCCCAGACGGAGCAGGGCGGTCGTCATCAGAAAGACGAACAGGCATTGCATGGAATATCCGCGCGACGTGGAGCTATAGTGTATCAGCTGCGTGTTCCATCCGCAAAGGATTGTGATGAAGATCGCAGGCGGAAGCCAGCCGGAGCGGCGTTCCGCGCGCACGGCGAACACGCAGAAGACAAGAAGCAGAATTCCGCTGATCAAGGGCGCGATCCGAATGGAAAGATAGCCGAGATCGGGATAGAGCGACGGAAGCCCGTCATGTATCGCTGCGTGCGCGCCTTTGGTCAAAATGGAGTGAAGCGGATGGTTGTTCGTGGAGGAAAAGTCGTTCAAAAGAAGGGCGCACGGCTTGCCAAGAAAGTTTTCGAGAGTCCATATTTCATCATATTCCAGTTCGCGAGTCGCGATGCCATCGACGCGCAGAAAGACGACGGCGAAAAAAAGCATGGCAAGCAGAAGAAAAAAGACGCGCTTGTGCGTTTGCGCGCGTTCAGTCGTCGGACGAAGCATGGGAAAGGCGCCTTTCAAGAGATTGTTTCGAAAATCTATCATGTCCGCCTGAAAAATCAAGAGAAAGTCCCGCGTTGCGCAGGATTCCGACTTGAAATTTTCAGGGGAAACGGTATTTTAACGCTGGCGCACGCAACCGGAGACGAGTCCTGTCATGAGCTTTCTTCAATCGATCGCAGACTTTTTTACAGATTACAACATCCTTGCGATAATTTCGCGTACGGCGGACTTTCTCATTATCGCGATTCTTCTTTACAGCGTGCTGTTCTTTTTGCGCGGCACGCGGAGCGCGAACGTGCTGTTCGGCATCGTCGGCGTCATCATGTTCGTATCCATTCTTGTTCAGTATCTTGATTTTCCGATTCTCGGCTATATCAAGGACACGCTGACGCCGATGCTGACGGTGATCATCGTCGTAATCTTTCAGCCGGAATTTCGACGCGCCTTTGCGCAAGCCGGCAGCTTTTTCACTCAGCACAATCAGTTCAACGAGGAAATGATCGACACAGTCGTGACGGCGGCCTCGCATTTGTCGGAGTCTCGCACGGGCGCGCTGATCGTCTTCGAACGCAACATCGGTCTGGAAGGAATCGTGCGAACCGCAGTTCAGCTGGACGCTGCCGTCAGCGCGAAGCTTCTTGAATCGATCTTCTATCCGAACTCTCCGCTGCACGACTGCGCTGTCATCATCCGCGACAATCGGATCGTCGCCGCGCGCGCCGTGCTGCCCCTCGCGGAAGAGGAACAGCTTCCCCCCTCGACAAAATATCGCGGCACGCGCCATCGCGCGGCGGTCGGCGTGACGGAGGAGACGGATGCGGTTGTGGTCGTCGTTT
>CAZAAM010000041.1:0-12963 GCA_964483055.1 uncultured Victivallales bacterium | reverse complement strand
GATAAGTCTTCAGCAGGTTTTAAGTGCTGATTGCTTGAGAGTTTAGAAGGAGCAAATACTGTAATGGTTGTATATTCAATTCCTTTTTGCAGCTCTGTGAGAAAGCCTTCGTTCTCCGCAGGAAGATAACCCCACTTGCGATATAATCTTTCTAAGCGCTGTTTTCCTTCTTCTGTAAAAGCCATTTTCTACCTCTATAAATTTTTTATAATCTACTACAAAATTTTTATAATCTACTGCATCGACAAAATAATTCAACCTGTTTTTATGGAATTTTATTTTGCAATATTATGAGATTCAAGGATAAGATCATGTTTAAAGCCGTTTCGGGCATGCGTGCCCGATGTCCGGCGATTCCAGGCATTCGCGCAAGGCGCGCGCCATGGATTTTTCGATCTGGAAACGATGAAACGGCGGAAAACATGCAGACTTTCAATTCGATGCAAAATCCCGGTTCGAATGCGCGTCTTCGCTTGCGGGACGCATTCGTTTGAACAATGAAAACAGCTCCGATGCGTTCCAAAAGGGATGCGGTCGTCCTTTCCCCGGAACGAATGCGATCGGGCGAACATGAAATCGGTTCGTCTTATCGAAAAGACGCATTCGCAAAAACATGACTCTCCGCGGCATTTCATCGAAACGGCGCGTCCGCAATACGGAAAACGCGTCGTTTCCGACAGCGGCAACGAAAAAGCGCGCTCTTGGCGGATTGCGCGATCCGGACGGCGGGAAAAGGGGTTCAGTCGTCGCAGGCGCGACGGCGCATGGCCTTGACTTTGGAACGAGCGGCCTTGGCTTTGAGCCGCCGTTCGCAGGAGGAACGCGTAGGCTTCGTGGGCTTGCGTCTTCTCGGCGGGGGAAGCGCGGCGCGATAGAGTTCGTTGAGGCGCTCGCGTGCAAGTCTTCGGTTGCGGAAGAGAGATCTGTCGGAGCCTTCGAAAAGGACGATGCAGTCGCCGACGAGAAAGGGAGCGGCCTTTTCGCGGAATCGTTCGCGCTGTTCCTCGGAAAGGGCTGCGGAGCGCATGAAGTTCCAAGTCAGGCGGACGGCGTTTTCGGACTTGTTGCGCTTCTGTCCGCCGGGGCCGGAGGATGGACGGACGAACGTTTCAAGAATCTCTTCTTCGGGAACGAAGCGCATGGATCAGCGAACCTTCGCCGCGATTTCATTCACGAATTCGAATGCGGATTCGGGCAAGTCGCCGTTGTCCGCTGCGGAAATGCGCACCTTGACGACGCGTCCGCGGAAGAGAGCCATGAACAGAAGGGAGTCGAACTCCTCGTCGCGTCCGCGGATGCGAAAAAGAGCGGCGTGCGGCATGGCCTCCGCATTGGTCATGGGCTTCACGGCGACGTTTTTGACGAGGCGAGTCTGCTTCGGGAGGTTCAGAATGCTGTCGCGCGTTTCCTGAAAATGTCGTTCGAACGCCGTCTCTTCGACCGGAGTCCCAATGGAGTCCAGGGCATACAGATAGACGTCCGCACAGTCGCCCGCCTCGTTCTCGTAGCGAATCTTCGTGCCGAAGACCGGATCCTGATTCAGGCTGACGCGCGTCTTCAGGTACTCGCCGACGCGCGACGGGAAGACCAGTCCGGTTTCCGCATCGCGGTAGGATTCGCCGGCGGAACGGCGGAAGACGGCCGCTGCGCCGACCGGAATTGAAAGCGACGCAAGAAGCATGGCGACGACGATGAGAAGCGCAAGACGTTTCAAGACGCGGATTCCTTATGCAAGGCGCAGCTTCTTCTTCCAGAAATCGACCTGCGAGGCGACCTGCCGGAATCCGGTCGCGCCGAAGACTTCGCGTCCGGCGACGGCCTTTTCCGGAGAAAAGATGGAAAGCATGGATTCGTCCGCCTCAGGGAAGACGGAACGCATTTCCTCCAGCGTAAGCTGATCGAGCGGCTTTTTGGCATCCTGCGCGAATTTGACGAGCGCTCCGACCTTGTGGTGCGCGTGGCGGAAGGGAACGCCCTTGCGGACGAGCGCCTCGGCGAGATCGGTGGCCATGAGTCCGGGATCGGAGGCCGCGTTCAGCATGCGCAGCTTGTCGACCTTCATGGAGTCGATCATGCCGGGATATACGGAAAGGATGCCGAAGACCGTGTCGAGCGCATCGAAAAGCGGTTCCTTGTCCTCCTGCAAATCGCGATTGTAGGTGAGCGGCAAGCCCTTGCAGATTGTCAGAATCGCAACGAGGTCGCCGTAGACGCGGCCGGTCTTTCCGCGGGAAAGCTCCGCGATGTCCGGATTCTTCTTCTGAGGCATGAGGCTGGATCCTGTGCAGAAGGCGTCGCCGAAGGAAACGAAAGAAAACTCCTGCGACATCCAAAGGACAAGATCCTCGGAAAGGCGTGAGATGTGCATGCAGAAAATGGAAAGCGCCGCCAAAAGCTCGCACGCGAAGTCGCGGTCGGCGACGGCGTCCATGCTGTTGCGCGTCATGGCGGGGAAGCGGAGCTTGCGGCGGACGAAGTCTCGATCAATCGGAAGCGTGGTTCCCGCAAGCGCGCCGGAGCCGAGCGGCATGACGTTGACGCGCTTGCGGACGTCCGCAAGACGGTCGGCGTCGCGCTGCAGCATTTCGACATAGGCGAGGAGATGATGCGCCAGCAGAACGGGCTGAGCGTGCTGCAGATGCGTGAATCCCGGCATGATGGTTTCGCGATGCGCGTCCGCCTGACGCACGAGAGCCGTCTGAAGCGCTTTCAGACGCTGGAGCAGCTCGTCGATCTCGTCGCGGAGATACAGGCGGATGTCGAGCGCAATCTGGTCGTTGCGGCTGCGGGCGGTATGGACGCGGGCTCCTTCCGCGCCGAGGGCCTCCGTCAATGCCGTTTCAATATGCATATGGATGTCTTCGAGTTCGGCCTTGAACTCCATTTTTCCCGCATCGATGTCACGGCGGATCTTCGCGAGCCTGCGGCAGATGGCGTCCGCAGACGCTTTCGGGATGATTCCTGCGGCGCCGAGCATGGCCGCATGAGCCATGCTGCCCGCGATGTCGTGCCGATAGAGACGCCGGTCGTAAGAAACGGACTGAGTGAAGTCCTGAACGCATTTCTGTGTCTGTTCGCCGAATCTGCCGCCCCAAAGAGCCATGAAGCCACCTCGCTGAAAAAGAAAAAAGTTGCGGAACGCGTAAATGCAAGTAATATAGCGCGTGAGGGCGGAAAGTTCCACTTTTTTCGTTTTTTTTTGAATGAAACGTTGAAAAAGGCTTGATTTGAAGACTGGGCGGGCTATATTTTCGGCAGTGTCAGGAAAAAGGGAAGGCGTTCTACAGCCGAAAAGACCAACATCCAATTTTCAGGAGCTTCATTATGAAAAAAATCGTTTCCGTCACGCTTCTTGCCGTCGCAATGACCGCCGGCGCAGTTCTCTTCTCGTCCTGCGGAACGCCGTTCCCGCTTGGATGCCTTTACACGAAGATTACGCTTCCGGTCGCGCTCGGCAACGGCGACATCCGCTATAATCGCTATGGCGAATCAGAGTGCTACAACGTGCTCGGCTGGTTTGCCGGCGGCGACGGCAGCATCAACGCAGCCGCGACGAATGGACAGATCAATCATATTTCCTGGGTCAACCAGAAGGTCGAAAACTGGCTTGGCATCTACGGCACGTACAAGACGCAGGTCTATGGCTTCGGCGCTCAGGGCGCGGATCTGACGGTCGCCCCGATCGCCAAGGCGAAATGACGCGACTGACGCTTGCGTCGCAACGAGGGAAAGACGGCGGCTCCTTTCGGGGAACCGCCGTTTTTTCACGCCATGCGCAGGCGCAAGAAAACGATGCGATATGACGATACGTGAATTTTACAAGGCGGCGGAATCGCGCTTTCGCGCCGCGGACGTGTTCGAATCGCCCGCGCTGGAAGCCGCGTACATTCTCGAAGAGGCGACGAGAATGCGTCGCGGAGCTCTTGCGTCCTGTCTGGATCGCTCCTTGTCTGAAAAGGAGCTCGCTTTCGCGCAGGACTGCTTGCGGCGGCGTCTCGCCCATGAGCCCTATCAGTACGTCTTCGGAAAGGCGTCGTTCCGGGACTTGGAGCTGCGCGTAGGTCCCGGGTGCCTGATTCCTCGACCCGAGACGGAATATCTGGTGGACTTGATTTTAAAAGATCTTCCCCGCAATGCGGAGATTTGCGAGCTTGGCGTCGGGAGCGGCGCGATTTCGCTGGCAATCGCTTCGGAGCGTCCGGACGTTCGTGCAACCGGCACGGAGCTGTCTCCCGCCGCCATGCGCTGGGCGGAGGAGAACCGGATCCGGCTGGGACTGCAAAACGTATGCTTCCTTTCCGGCGACTTGTTCGAGCCGGTGCGCGGAAAACGGTTTCATCGAATTGTCGCGAATCTCCCCTATGTTCCGGAAGGCGAGCGGGAAGCTCTGCCGGCGAACGTGCGCGACTACGAACCGCCGGAAGCGCTGTTCGCAGGACCGGACGGACTTTCAGTTGTCGCGCGCGCCCTGGAAGCAGCGCCGTCCGCGCTTCTTCCTCGCGGAAGCGCGTGGTTCGAGCTGGATTCCGGCCATGCGGAAAAGGCGAAGGCTCTTGCGGAACGCTTCTTCCCGTTCGCGGAGCTGCATCGTGATCAGTACGGAGAATTGCGCTTTCTGCGCGTCGCGGCCGAATGATCCTTTCGCGTCAATGACATGTCCGAATCCTTCCTCCTGGCCGGCGCTCAGAGGGGAAGTTCCGCCGCGCGCCGTTCGAAATAACGCTTCATGTCCGAATCCGCCAAGTGCGAGAGGATGTCTGCGACATGCCGCCGCAGAGCGGAATTTTCCGGCTCCTCGGCAGCCGAACGAATCAAATCGTTCAACAGGAATGGAAGAATCACGTTTCCGCAGAAGATCGGCTGCGCGATGCTTGCGGCCTGATTGCGCAAAAGGACGTCCCAATAAGCCTTGGCGATGTTGCGCAGCGGCGGCGTGCGGTAAAGAGCAAGATGCGCGCGCATGGCGCGAACGGAGGAGTCGATCGGCTCCGAGGCGGGGTCGCAAGGCCAGTTCTCCCAAAGAAGCATGTACTTGAAGAACTGCTTCTTATAAAACTCCTCGTTGTGATCGAGCTTGTCGCAGACGTCGGCGAGCAGACTGAAGTCATTGCGGAACAAGGCTTCCTGCAATGTCAACTCCATGATCTTGAAGTTCGGGCGGTTCGATTTTTGGAACGAATGGCGCGCGATCCGGTATTCGCTCGCCCAGATGGGGATCGTCTGAATCGTTCGCAGGGCGTAGAAGGCGCAGCAGCAGACGAGAATGGTGTACATGCCCCCGCGCACGCGCCGCATGCCGAGCGCGACACGCTCCAAAAGGAGGCCGAGCGCCGCCCAAACCGCTGCGGAGACAAGCAGATTGTAGCGGTCGCAATAGTCGAAGAAAGAGATGCTTTGGAGCCCCAGGACCGGAATCATCGCGCAGAACGTGATCAGACATGCGCCGAATATTTTTCCGATTCGAACGCCGAAATGTCGCGCCGTAAGAAAAAGCGTAATGAAGAAAAGCACGCCGCCGACGTACATCGACGCGTCCTGAAAATAGCCGGAGACGTTCGGGTAGGCCGGATTCGTCGCATACGGGATTATTGCGGTCAGAGGATACCAGATCAGATTGTGAAGCACGACGTCGAGCCGAAATTCAGGCGCGATGGAGACCGTGTTCGTCGCCTTCCAAGCGGCAAGCGCGCCGGCAACAAGCGGAAGCCAGAGAATGCGCGCAAGCCGGCGGAAAGAAAAGTCGGTCAAAGCATCATGGTCGAACAGCGCGATCAGAACAAGCGCGCCGGGAAGCATGAGCGCGGACGGCTTGGAAAAGATCGCAAGAACCATGAGAAGCGTCGCGACGACGGACGGGCGATCCTTGCGGAACGCTCGCAGGAAGAACCAGGCGGACGCGATCGCGAAGGCGGCGGCAAGGACGTCCTTGCGTTCGGAAATCCAGACGACGGATTCGACTTTTTGCGGATTCAAAGCCCATAGGAGCGCGGAAAGGAAGGCGATGGGATTGCGCGTGCCGAGCTCGCGGACAAGCAGAAACAGGAAGATCGTCGCAGCCATGAAAAGCAGAAGATTGTGCGTGCGATAGGCGAACGCATTCATGCCGAAAAGCTCGTGATCGAGCATCAGCGAAAGCATTGTCACAGGCGTATAGAGAGCGTCCTTCGCGTTGCTGAAGTAGAAGGAAACATTATCCCAATTCAAATCCAGGCGTTCGTTGCAGGTCACATAGGAATTGTCATCCCAGCGATTCAGGAACGGATAATGCAACGAGGCGGAATAGATTCCGGCAAGGACAAGGACAAGAAGACAAATCCAAGGCGTGCGGCGTTTCAGAATTTCCATGCGTGCTCCTTCGCCGCGTTCGATTCCGGCGCGGCGTTTCGGGTGGGGTTCGATTCGACCGGCGCGTCCGGAAAGGACGTTGCGGCAGAATCGCGTTCGGATTCGGCAAAGACGGCATGCGCGCGACGGACGATCGTCGCATTCGGGCCGTAGTAATTCGCAAGATCGCGCATTGCACGATGCATTCGCGTACGCTCGCCGCGAATCGCAGCAAGATTGAATGCGTCGACGGCCAGCATGCCGCGAAGGGTTCGGAAAACAGGGAGCTCCGGATGATCGCGGAGCGGTCCGAGCAACGCGACCGCGGAAGCGGCGTCCGCTTCGTCGGCATTCTCGTCAAAGGCGAGATGCGCGCGGATGGCGGCGACGGAATTGGAAATCATGCCGTTCGGAAGCCGCTTGTATTCGGACGCGTCTTGAAAGCGCTCCATCTCGTCTGCAACACGGCGCAGAAGCGCTCGGTCGTCTTTTCCGTGAAGCGCGACGCCGCAAAGAGATTCGTAAACCTTGTAATTCGCAGGCCGTCGTCCGTCCGTTGTTCGCCACGCATGGAGAAAGAGAGCCTCGTCGGAACGCCAAAACGGAAGAAGCTCGGTCGTTCGGAATGCGAACCATGCGCAAAGGATCGCGGCGCAAAGCGGAATCGCAAGGCGCGCCGGATTTTTCGGAAGTCCGTCCCAAACGCGATTCGCCAGCAACACGAGCGGAGTCAAAACGGCTGCGGATGGCAGGAAATTGTAGCGGTCGCAATAAGCGAACGGCGTTTCCGCATGAAACCCAAGCACAGGAACCAAAGCGCCGACCGCGATCAGTCCGGCGGCGGCGATTGCGCTCGGACGGACGCCGAAACGCAGAGCAAGCAAAACCGCCCCGCCGACCAGAATCGCGCACACTGCCGCCGGAGACAGAAGATCTTCTTTGAGAATGGTTTCCGGATAGGCAGGATTCAAGTTGAACGGCAGCAAAGCCGTCGCCGGATGCCAAACGAGATTGTGGAGCGGCGCAAGCAACGATTCCCTCAGCAGGAAGGGCGTCGTTTTCGCCGTAACGAACCATGCCCACGCAACCGCGCAGGAAATGGCGAGAACCGGCGGAGCAAGAAGTCGAATCCGTTTGCGCGCATCGTCTCCGGCCGTCGTCAAAAGACCAAGAACGATCAGCGCTCCCGGCAAGGGAAACGCGGTCGGCTTGGAACAGACAGCAAGAATTCCAAGAACGCCGGCCGCATACGGGATGCGTCCGCGGCGGACGCTCCGAATGAAGCATAGCACGGATGCGAAGACGAGGATTCCGCTGACCAGGTCCTTGCGTTCCGAAAGCCATGCGACCGATTCGAGCTTCTGCGGATTGAACGCCCAAAGCGCCGCGCCGGCGAAGGCGAAGACGGCATTCGCGCCCAATTCCCGCATCAGAAGAAAGAGCAGGACGGCGCACCCGCAGAAGAGAATCATGGCATGAATCCGAAATGGAATCGGATTCAGCCCGAAGAGATGCCGATCCAGCGCCAGAGAAAGCATTGGAATCGGGATGTAGATGGAATCGAACGGGTTCAGAAAAAGATTCGCAACGTTTTCTCCGGTCGGCTTCAAGAGCGGATTCTCAACGATGAAAAGCGAATCGTCCCATTCATGCAGGAAAGGCGCATCGAATCCCGATCCGTAAAGCGCCAGGATCGCGAGAACAAGCGCAATGCACGCCGAAAGATTCACACGACCGACGCGCATCATGGAACCGCCTCGTTTTGCAATGCGGGGATCGAATCCGCGCCTTCCGTCGCATCCTGCTCCTTCGTCGTTGCGCGCGCATCCGGAAGCCCCGCCTTTTTCGCCTCCTCTTCCAGTTCCTTCAGAAGGATCGCGTAGCGAGCGTCATTCGGAAAATCCTTTGCGAGAAGACGCAGGACGGCGATTTGACCGGGAACATCGTTTTCGAGACGCAGCCTGGTGAAAGTCCAATGACGATGAACGGGCGTGTCCGGCTTTGTTCGGAGCAGAAGCCGATCCAAAGCGCGGCGCGCGGTTCGCCGGTCGCCCTTCCATACCGCGGCGTAAAGCAGATCCCGCTCGAAATGCTCCATCAGGAATTCGAACAGAGCGTCGTCCTCGGGATTTTCGTTGTCCATTTGGGAAAAGCGATCCCATGCGAATGCGTAGTCTCCGTCCAAACAGGCGATATGCGCGTCCAGATACAGCGCGAGATTACGGAGCGTCTTTCGCTCTTTTTCCGTATAGCAGTTCGCATCGCGCTGGCGCATCATCGAATCGGCGAGGAAGATCTTCAGCTCCCGATCCTCGTTCTTCATCGCCTGTCCCAGGAGCATTTCATAGAGCTTCATGGATGGATTCTCGGAACGGGCGAGCGCACGGTAGAACAGATCCGGAATCCGCCACACGCGGATGTACTCCATGGACTGGAGCAGGAAGAAAAGGCACAGAGGAAAGAAGATGAACGGAATCAGACGCTTCCAACGAGGACGCTTGCGAAGGAGAGCGTTCGCTAAAAGCGCGAGTCCGCACCAGACCGCGGCGGATGGAAGAAGGTTGTAGCGGTCGCAATAATCGAACGGCGTTTCTCCGTGAAGACCGATTACCGGAACCATGCATCCCAGAACGATCAACGGAACGGCTATGATGCAGCGGCGCGGGACTCGGGCGAATCGAGCCGCCGCAAGAAGCAGGACGAGGAAAAGCAAAACGCCCAGATACATTGAAAGATAGGGGGCGAATCCATTGATCGGAGGATAAATCGGATTCAGTTCGAAGGGGAAGACCGCTGTCAGCGGATGCCAAAAAAGATTATGCAGAGGGACGGCGAAGGAAGGACGCAGCGCAAACGGCATCGTCTGCGCCGTGACGCTCCATGCCCATGCCACTCCCGCTGCGGACAAAGCGACCGGGAGCGCAAGCAGGCGAAGTCGTTCGCGCACAGGCTTTCCGTGCGTCAGGCAGAGACCGGCGACGAGCAGGACGCCCGGGAGCGGAAAGGCGATCGGCTTGGAGCAGACGGCAAGCAGTCCGAGGACGGCGGCCGCGACAGGAACCGTTCCCTTGCGAAGACTTCGGACGAAGCAGAAGGTTGCGGCGAGGAAGAGCGTTCCGGCGACAAGATCCTTGCGTTCTGCAATCCACTGAACCGACTCGATCTTCTGCGGATTCAGCATCCATAACATGGCGGCGGCGAAGGCGATCGCGGAACGAACGCCAAGCTGGCGAAGAAGTTGCAGCAGGAAAAAGCCGCAAGCCAGGAAAAGGCAAAGATTGTGAAGACGAAACCCCGTCGGATTCAAACCGAAGAGAAGGCGATCCAGTCCGAGCGAAAGCATCGGAAGCGGAATATAAAGCGTTTCAAAAGGGTGCAGCAGGAAAAAAAGAACGTTTTCCCAGGATGGGGCGAGATGCGGATTGTCGACGACAAAACGGCCGTCGTCCCAGTCGTTCAGAAACGGATCGGAAAGATGCGGCCCGTAAAGGACGGCAAGCACGACCGCCGCCGCGAAGCAGAAAAGAAGCGCGGTCCGCGCGTCGCGGGTCAGAAAGCGTTTCATAGTGGAAATTCGATGTTCCTTTTCCTCGGCAATGCACTTTTTCGATCAAGTGAAAAATAGTATACATGGGAACGGCGTGAAAGTCAAGGCGTCGGAATGATATTTCGTCGTCCTGTCCCGCCGCAGGGCGATTCCAGACTTGCAGAGACAGGATCATTCTTTCCAATGGATGAATAAATCAAGAAATATTTTCGGAACGGACGTGAAAAACAGGGCAATAAATTGTATATTGGGTACGTTGTACCAGCATGCGGCCGTCGCTTTTTTTGAAAAAGCATCTTGGAACAATACACCACTAAGAGAAATGGAGGAATTCCATGAAAAAGACATTGCCAGGCGTTTTGACTTTGGCCCTCGTCGCATGCGGCATGATCGGCGCGCAGGAGCCGCCGAACGCTCCGGAAAACGACAACCCGCCACAGTGGCGCCAGGGAGATGATCGCGGTCCGCGAGGCGAACGCGGCGACCGTGGCCCGCGCGGCGAACGCGGAGAACGAGGCGAACGCGGCGACCGTGGCCCGCGCGGCGAACGCGGAGAACGAGGCGAACGCGGCGATCGTGGTCCGCGAGGCGAACGCGGATTCCAGCGCAACGGCATGCTTTCCCGCATGCTCGAAAATCGGCGCGATGCCAGAATGGAAGCCGAGGCGGAACTTGCGAAAAAGGCTCCTGAAGAGTATGCCGAAATCGTTCGTCAGCGCGACGAAGCGGAAGCGAAGCTGGCCGCGCTCGCGAAGACTCATGAAGTGACTCTGCCGGAAACCGCGGAAAGCGCATCGCGGAAATTCGCCGCATTCCTTACGGAAAACAAGGCGAAGATCGATGAAATCCTCGAACTTGACAAGACAGATTCCCGCGCGGCCATGCAGCAGTTCCGCGAACTGACGCAGGAGAGCGGCGTTGATTTCAACGCGATGTCGCCCGGTCCCAATCGCGGATTCCAGCCGCCGGACGGAGCTCCCGGACCGCGCGGAGCCGGCGATGACGGCGAAGCGCCTCGCATGCGCCGCAACCGCGGCGCCGACATGCGCGCGATCCAGAGAAAGTATCCTGAAGAGTTCCAAAAGGCTCAGGCTTTGCGTGAAACGGATCCGGATGCCTACAGAGAAGCCATCCGCTCCCTTCATCAGCGTTTGAATAGTGAAACGCAGAGCGCCGCAGCCGCGGAATAAGCTTGCCCACAGAAACTAAAACAGGAAAGAAAAGCGAACATGCGTCTTAGCGGAAGACAAAGCTACTTGATCGTTGCAAACTCGGAGAAAACGATCCGCGTTTGTCTTTTCCATCGGCAAGGAGCGAAATACAAGCTTGTTCGCTGGGCCGCGTCGCCGGGCGATCCGGGAAATCCCGGCGCGGCCCTTCGCCGCGCAATCGCCGAATGCGGCGGTTCGATTTCCGGGTGCATGATTCTGACCGGCGCGATGCCGGGCGGCGCGTTCTTCCGTTGCGAAGGCGCGAATCTCAGCGTGCGCGAGCAAAAGCGCGCGCTTGAATTCGAACTTCCTGCTCACATGATTCAGCTTCCGGAGCGGACGGAAGTGCAGTTTCTGCGCTGTCCGGACGCGGCCGGAGGTCCAGACATGCTGAACGTCTACGCCTTCTCTTCGGTCGGTCTCGACAAGGTTGCGGCGATGCTGACGCAGGCTCGTTGCAAGATGGACGAGTATCTGTATCCGCTGCTTGGCGCGAAGCCGTCGGATCCTCCTCTTCGTCTGCCCGAAGTCGAGCCGGACTTCTGCTTCGTTTCCGGCGAGTGGCAGCCGATTTCGCCCGGAACGGACACTGATTTCGGCAAGTGGGAAGCTCTTTTAAAAGAAACGCTGATTCTCCCGAATCCGTTCGAGTGGAAAGACTGGATGGCATGTCTGCTCGTCATGCGTCTTCTCGCCGAAAAAACGTTCGCACGTTCGGAAGCGTCCGTGCGCGTCATGCCGTCGCAGTTGCGTCCGAGCCGCTATCGTTTGCACGCCGGAATCGCGATCGTCCTTTTCGCGCTTTTGCTCGGCGGCTGGCTTTTCGGCTTTTTGGGAGACAAGATCGAGGCTTATCGCGCATATAACGCGCTTCAGGCGGAACGCGACTCCTACCGGAATGGCGCCGCGAATCTGAAGCGTCTGCTGAAGCGTTCGGAACGCGAACGAAAGGACTTGGAACACTACACCACGCTGACGGCAGGCGATCCGGATTTTCTTGCGAAGCTCGATGCTTTTGCCGCCGTTCTTCCGCAGGACGTTCTGGTATCTTCCTTCCGCATGAGCGGAACCTCTCTTGATCTGGCGCTTCAGACGGAGAATCGCGACTTGAGCTTTTCGGAAATTTTGAAGAAGCTGCCATATTGGAAGGTGGCGCGCCTCCAACAGCGCAGCATGGACGACTCTCTCATGATGATCAACGTGAAGCTGACTCTCACGGAGGATGAAAAATGAAGGGGAGCATTCGCGAATTCGTGAAAAAGCCGGTCGGGAAGCTGATTTTGGCTTGCGCGGCTCTGCTCGCAAGCTGGATTCTGCTTTTCACCACGCTCTTTCCAAGCTCCGGGACTCTGTTCCCCGGCAAGGCGGAATTCGATGCGCTTCAGGCAGACATTGCGAAGGAGCGCAAGAACTTCGAGACTCTGCAGGCTCAGATGGATCCGCTTCGCGAGCTGCGGGAACTGGATCGCGAGCGCAAGAAGGAATACTGGCGGCGCGATCGGGACGGCGACCCTGAGACGGAGCTTCGCATTTTGCTGAATGCGATCGCCCGGAAAAGCGGCGTGGAGCTTACGAGTCTCGACTCGGTACAGACGTCGCGCGTCAATTCGGAACTGTACTATGCGGACCTCTCCTTTTCCTCGAAGGGCGACATCGCCGATCTCATGCAGCTTATGAAGAATGTGGAGGACGATGCCGTGGAGCTGCATTGGAAGTCGCTTGACATCGGCATGGAGCGGCGTCCTCCGCGTCAGACGCAGGCTTCCGCCGGCTCCAAGAATCTTGCATCCGGAACGACGCAAACCGCGACGTCGCAGCAATACCGCCTGAACGGCACGATTCGAATCGTTGGCTACGAGCCGATTTCGAGCTCCGCCACAT